>JANOVJ010000729.1:0-5144 GCA_031417295.1 bacterium
GAACTGCTCGCCGCCTTTGTCGTAGCGGCGGAGTTGTTCGCCGAGGGCGCGCTCGAGGGCCGCTTCGTCGATCAGGGTCGCAGCGCCCGCGGAGCGGGCCACCGTCTCCAGCGTGTTGAGCAGCCGCCGCGCGTCGCCGTCGGCGTAGCCGATCAGACGCAGCGTCGCTTCGTCGCTCAGCGGCGGCGCACCGAGCAGCGCCCGGCCGCGCGACAGCACCTCGCGCAGATCGGCGTCGCCCAGCGGTTGCAGCACATGCACCGTGGCCCGCGACAGCAGCGCCGAGTTGACCTCGAACGACGGGTTCTCGGTCGTTGCGCCGATGAAGGTGAACAGGCCCGACTCGACATGCGGCAGAAAAGCGTCCTGCTGCGCCTTGTTGAAGCGGTGCACCTCGTCGACGTACACGACCGTGCCGCGCCCGCCGGCTTGCGCCACCTGCGCCCGCTCGACCGCTTCGCGGATGTCTTTCACCCCGCCGAGTACAGCCGAGATGGCGATGAACTGGGCGCCAAAGCCGTCGGCCATCAGCCGCGCCAGAGTCGTCTTGCCAACGCCGGGCGGGCCCCAGAGGATCATCGAGTGCAGCCGGCCAGACTCGAACGCCGTGCGCAGCGGCTTGCCTGGGCCGAGCAGTTGCGCCTGGCCGATCACCTCGGCCAGCGTGCGCGGGCGCAGGCGCTCGGCCAGCGGCGCGTCGGCCGGGGCATCGAGTGGCAACGGGAGCGAACTCACATCAGTCCTCGCTGGGCCGCCCCCAAGAGGACGGAGTTCCCCTCGGGGGGCGACACCGGAGGTGTCTTGGGGTCGTCATCACTGCATTGTGTCAGCCACCGCGTCGCCTTCGCGACAGCCCAAAGTGGGAATTCCTGACTCGGCGGCGCTGCGGCCGGACGGTATATTGAGCCATCCCCGCAGCAACCCTCCCCCCACCGATGAGCCAACTCAGCGGCCACGACGCGACCTTCCTGTATTCGGACACGGCGCATTCGAACTCGAACGTCAGCCTGCTCCACATCTACGACCAGTCCACCGCGCCTGGCGGCAAGGTTCGCTTCAAGACCATTCTGGCCCACATCGCGAACCGGCTCGACCGTTCGCCGGTGTTCCGCCGCCGCTTGCAGCGCGTGCCGCTGGAACTCGACTACCCCTACTGGGTCGAGGACGAGAACTTCGACCTCGAATACCACGTGCGCCACATCGCGCTGCCCAAGCCGGGCGACTGGCGCCAGTTCTGCATCCAGGTCTCGCGCATCCATGCCCGGCCGCTGGACCTGATGCGCCCGCTGTGGGAAATCTATGTGATCGAGGGGCTCGACAGTTTTCTCGACCTGCCGCAGGGCAGCTTCGCGGTGCTGACGAAAACACACCACGCGGCGGTCGACCTGGAAAGCGGCAGCGAGATCACGATGCTGCTCCACGACACCACGCCCACACCGCCCGCACCCGCGCCGCCCGCGCCGTGGTTCCCGGCTTCGCCGCCGAGCGCGGCCGGCATGCTCTACCGCGGCGTGCTCAACTCGATCGGGTCACCGTTGCGCCTTGCCCGGCCGTTGACGCACGCGCTGACACGGCTCGCGCCGACAGCGTTCTCGCTCGCCGGCGACATCCTGCTGCGCGCCGAAGGCATGCCGGCGACGCGCTTCAATTCGGTCGTCTCGGCGCACCGGGTGTTCGAGACGCGGCGCTTCACGCTGGCCGAGTTCAAGGCGATCCGCTCGCTGGTCAAAGGCGCGACGGTCAACGACGCCGTGCTTGCCGTGTGCGGCGGCGCGCTGCGGCGCTACCTCGATGACAAGGGCGAGCTGCCAGACGCCAGCCTGACCGCGATGGCGCCGTTCCTGATCCGCGACGCCGATGCGGCAACGGCCGAGAAGCTCGACATGTCGTGGCTGCTGGTGCAGCTTGGCACCCACATCGCCGACCCGGTGGCGCGGCTCGCCTTCATCCGCGAGCAGACTGCCTCGTCCGACACCGTGGCCCATGCGGTGGCCGCACGCGAGCTGACCGGCATCGGCCGCCACGCCTCGGCAGCGACGCTCGCTTTGTCGAGCAAGATGCTCGGCCGGGCCTCGCTCGGCGTCGGCCGCCGCGCACCGCTGGCCAACTGCAGCATCACCAACGTGCCCGGCCCGGACGTGCCGCTCTACCTGTGCGGCGCGCGGATGACGTACTTCTCGGCCATCATGCCGATCGCCGACGGCATGGGCCTGGTATTCGCGGTGACGAGCTACGACGGGAAGATCGTGATCTCGCCCACCTCGTGCCGCGACCTGGTGCCCGACCCGGAGGTGTTCGCACAATGCGTGCGTGACAGCTTCCAGGAATATCTCGGCCGTACCGCAGCTGCGGCAAAGCCCGCCCCCAAGCCGAAGAAGCGGCCTGCCGCAGCAAAGGCAGCGCCGGCTAGAACGGCAGCGCCTCGTGCGTCATCGCCCGGTAGACGGCCCCCGAAAGACCTGCGGGCTTGAACGGCTGCCATTGCCCTTCCGGCTGTGCCAGCCGGTCGGCGACGATGCACATCACCATCGCGTTGAAGCCGAGCCCGGTGTGGCTGCCGGTGATGCGGATGTTCTCGTGCAACGCGGGGTTGCCGTCGATCGTGGCTTCCTGCGCCGGCACCACGCCGTCGCTGATGGAGTAGAGGCAGCTCAGCGGCACCGGCAGCTGCGTCATCTCGCGCAGCTTCTTCGCCCGCGGCTGCATCACGTGCGCGGCCGGGCCCATCGGGTGGGCAATCATCCGGTACAGCGCCTTCACGATCGCCGGTGAGTGGCTGCCCTCGGGGTCGATGCTGACCGGGCTGCCGAGCGTGATGACGCTGCGCACGCACTCACTCGCCTGGTGCGCACCGTAGAGCGCGAACACGCCACCGAGGCTCCAGCCGACAAGGCTGACCTTGCGCCCGGTGGTGTGATGCAGGTAGCGGATCTTTTGCTCCAACGCCTGCGCGTGCTTGTTCTTGAAGCCGACGTTGCGGCCGAAACCCCAGTTCTCGACCGCATAGCCGCGGTTGCGAAGGAAGGTCTTCAACGCGACCATCGTGCCCTCGTTGGCCATGAAGCCGGGCATCAGCAGCACCGGGTGGCCGTCGCCCGAGGGCGCGGCCAGCAGCGCTGGCAGGGTGTAGGGGAGGAGCACCATTTCCAGCAGCGCGCGCCATTCGGTCATCGAATGCAGCAGGTGGGGTTCGCCGGTGTGCGCGTGTCGTTGGGTCATGCTGGTTTTCTCGGTACTGCGAGGGCGCGGGCCGGCTCTTCACAAGCCTCGGCGCTGGGCTGGCGAGCATCCTAACCCGGGTCCGGCGCGGCCGCCATCGCTCGACCGACATCGCTCGACGGCTACTGCTCGATCACATCGGCGCCCGGAGGCACGACGAAGCGGAACCGCTCTGCCGCCAGCGGCAGGTTGGTCGTCATCTGGCTGAACTGCAGCAGCGAGGTCTGGCCGAAGGCGTCAAAGATCTCGATCGCCGCCAGCTCACCGCCGCGAAAGCCGATCCGCACCGACTGCAACGCGCCGTCCTTCGCCCGCGGCACGGCTTCGACCCAGGCCAGGCCGTTCTTGTCGGGCGCCGGTTTGAGATCGAAGTCTTTCTCCAGCGAGCCGCCCGCCAGCAGCGCGGCGGGTGTGGCGCCGAGCGCCTGCGAGAGCTTGCGGCTGCTCGCCTGGTTCAGGTCGCTGTCGTAGATCCAGACCTTCTGGCCATCGGCAACGATGACCTGCTCGAACGGCTTGGCATAGGTAAAGCGAAAGCGGTTCGGGCGCGCGAACTCGAAGCTGCCGCTGGAGGTCTTTTTCTTCAGGCCGTCGGGGGCGGTGACGGTCTGGGTGAAGTTAGCCTGGCCGGTCTTGGCGTCGCGGACGAAGGCTTTCAATGCATCGAGCGCATCGGCCTGCGCCAGGCCCGCCGTGCAGAGCAGCGCGAACGACAGCAGCACCGCTCTCATGCGTCGCGCGACGGCACGATCAAGTCCCGGTTGCCGCTGGTCGACATGCTCGACACGAGGCCCGACTTCTCCATCTGCTCGAGCAGCCGCGCGGCACGGTTGTAGCCGATGCGCAAGTGCCGCTGCACGAGCGAGATCGAGGCCCGCTTGTGCTGCAGCACGATCGCCACCGCCTGGTCGTACATCGGGTCCGACTCGGCATCGCCGCCGCCCTCGCCGGGGGGCGCGCCTTCGTCGTCGAGCACGCCGCCTTCGAGAATGCCCTCGATGTAGTTCGGCGGGCCCTGCGTCTTCAGGTACTCGACGACGCGGTGGACCTCCTCATCGCTGACGAAGGCGCCGTGCACGCGCACTGGCAGGCCGCCGCCGGGCGTGAGGTAGAGCATGTCGCCCTGGCCGAGCAGCGCCTCGGCGCCCATCTGGTCGAGGATGGTGCGCGAGTCGATCTTGCTCGACACCTGGAACGAGAGTCGCGTCGGGATGTTGGCCTTGATGAGGCCGGTGATCACGTCCACGCTCGGCCTTTGCGTGGCCAGGATCAGGTGGATGCCAGCCGCGCGTGCCTTCTGCGCCAGCCGCGCAATCAGCTCCTCGATCTTCTTGCCGACGACCATCATCAGGTCGGCCAGCTCGTCGATCACGATCACCACGTAAGGCAGGCGCTCCAGCGGCTCGGGCGCTTCGGGCGTGAGGCTGAACGGGTTCGGCAGCAGCTCGCCGCGCTGCTTGGCCTCGTCGAGCTTCTTGTTGTAGCCGGCCAGGTTGCGCACGCCGAGCTTGCTCATCAGCTTGTAGCGCCGCTCCATTTCGCCGACGCCCCAGTTCAGCGCGTTGGCGGCCTGCTTCATGTCGGTGACCACGGGCGCCAGCAGATGCGGAATGCCTTCGTAGACGCTCATCTCGAGCATCTTCGGGTCGATCAGGATCAGCCGCACATCGCGCGCTTCGGCCTTGTAGAGCAGCGACAGGATCATCGCGTTGATGCCGACCGATTTGCCCGAGCCGGTGGTGCCGGCGACGAGGCAGTGCGGCATCTTTTGCAGGTCGGCGACGATGGGGTTGCCGACGATGTCCTTGCCGAGGCCCATCGTCAATTGCGAGGACGCGTCGTTGTAAACCTGCGAGCCGAGAATTTCGGACAAGCGAATCGTCTGGCGCTTGGCGTTGGGCAACTCCAGCGCCATCGTCGTCTTG
>JANOVJ010000730.1:0-2509 GCA_031417295.1 bacterium
GGTAGACGTCGTGCTCCTCGAAGCGGAACAGCGACATCGGGTCGTGCATCAGCACGTTGGTGTCGAGCACGAACAGCTTGGCCGGGCCGGTACCGCGCGGCTTGCGCGGCCGGGCCTGGCTGGCGGGCGCGGGCGCGGCCACCGGCGCGGCGGCGGGCCGGGCGGCGGGCGGCGCAGCCACCACGGCTTGTTCGGCCCGCGGATCGAACAGGTCCATCACGGCGGGCTGCGGGGTGTCGGCCGCGGCCAGCGGCTTCAGCGCGCGCTTGGCCGGCTTCGGCGCGGCCTGCGATTCAAAGTCGGTCGGGCTCAGCAAGGAGGCGCGTTTGACAGGGGGCTTGGGCAGGGGCATGGGTGCGGGCGTGAATGGAGAGCGATGGAGCGAGTGAGCGGGCCACAAAAAAAGCCGCACAGTGGCCTGGGCGGCTTCTTTCTACTGGGCGTAGCGGTCGAAACACTCGGGCATTGAAAGATTATGCACAGCTTCGAGGGCACGCCGCGAGGGCGGATCGAGGCAAGCTCAGGCGGCCGCTTTTTTCAAGCCCTTGACCTCTTTGAGCACCTCTTCGACGTGCCCGGCCACCTTGATGCCGCGCCATTCGGCCCGGAGCACGCCGGTGGCGTCGATCAGGAAGGTGCTGCGCTCGATGCCCTTGACCTTCTTGCCGTACATGATCTTGTTCTTGACCACGCCGAACATGTGGCAGAGCTTCTCTTCGGTGTTTGCAATCAGGTTAAACGGCAGTTCCAGGTTCTGGCGGAACTTGTCGTGCGAGGCCATGTTGTCGCGCGAGACGCCGAAGACCACGGCACCGGCCTTGACGAAGTCCTTGTGGCTGTCGCGGAATTGCATCGCCTCGGTGGTGCAGCCGGGTGTATTGTCTTTAGGATAGAAATAGAGGACGACGGTCTGCCCGATGTAGGCCTGCGGTGTGAACTTCACGCCACCGGTTGCGAGCGCTTCAAATTCCGGGAGGGCTTTGTTGATGGCTGGCGTCATGAATCTTTTGATGAGTTGAGCCGCGCTTGGCGTAGCCCGCGATTATACCGGCTGCCCATGAGTCGCCCACCCCCCACGCCCTATGTGAAACCCGGTGCTTCCAGCAGCAGTGCCGCCACCACCGCCCGGCCTTCGCTGGCGAGCACGTTGTAGGTCCGGCAGGCGGCAGCGGTGTCCATCGTTTCGACGCCGATTCGGCGGTCGATCAGCGAGCGCAGCAGGGCCGGCGCCACGAACCGAAGCCGTTGCCCGCTGCCGAAGATCACCAGCTCCGGGGCGAGCGGCAGCAACTGCTCGAAGTGTTCGACGCGGAGCTGCTCAAAGGCGCTGCACGGCCAGGCCAGCGCCTCGCCGCGCCACGGCAACACCAGGCTCGTGGTGTGAGGCTGCCCGTTGACCTTCACCAGGCCGGGCGCGAAGGCGGTGATGGCGTTGAAGCCTTCGATGCGGTCGGGTTGGAGTTTCACGGTGTGACTGGGCAAGAGGTGGGCAAGAGGTGGGCAAGAGGCAGGGGCCGAGCACCCCTGCGGCTAAAATTATAGTTTTTGCGCCGCAGAAAATGCTCTGCGGTGTGGCCCGAGGAGACCCATTGTTGAAGCCCATCACCAAGTCGGCCAAGCTCGCCAACGTCTGCTACGACATCCGCGGCCCGGTGCTCGACAAGGCGCGGCAGATGGAGGAAGAGGGCCACAAGATCATCAAGCTCAACATCGGCAACATCGCCGCGTTCGGCCTGGAGCCGCCCGACGAGATCGTGCAGGACATGATCCGCAACCTGCCGCACTCGGCCGGCTACACCGACAGCAAGGGCCTGTTCGCGCCGCGCAAGGCGGTGGTGCACTACACGCAGGAAAAGCACGTGCCTGGCGTGACGGTCGACGACGTCTACCTCGGCAACGGCGCCTCCGAACTGATCGTGATGAGCGTGAATGCGCTGCTCAACGACGGCGACGAAGTGCTGGTGCCTTCGCCCGACTACCCGCTGTGGACGGCCGCGGTGGCGCTGTCGGGCGGCACGCCGGTGCACTACCTTTGCGACGAGCAGAGCGAGTGGTATCCCGACATCGCCGACATCCGCGCCAAGATCACGCCGAAGACGCGCGGCATCGTCGTCATCAACCCCAACAACCCGACCGGCGCGCTGTACCCCGACAGCTTGCTGCTGGAGATCGTCGAACTCGCACGCCAGCACCAGTTGATCGTCTTCGCCGACGAGATCTACGACAAGACGCTCTACGACGGCGCCACCCACACCAGCATCGCGTCGCTCGCCGACGACGTGCTCTTCGTCACCTTCAATGGCCTGTCGAAGAACTACCGCTCCTGCGGCTATCGCGCGGGCTGGATGGTCGTCTCGGGCGAGAAGCGCCATGCGCGCGACTACATCGAGGGCCTGAACATGCTGGCCTCGATGCGGCTGTGCGCGAACACGCCCGGCCAACTGGCGATCCAGACCGCGCTCGGCGGCTACCAGAGCATCAAGGACCTCGTCGCACCGAGCGGGCGCCT
>JANOVJ010000731.1:0-3029 GCA_031417295.1 bacterium
CCCGCTTTGCGGGGCCCCTCGCCCTTCGCTTCGCGCTCTACGGCGCCTCGAAAAAGTACCGCTTCAACCCGGCCAGGATCATCTCGACCGCGATCGCGGTGAGCACCAGGCCCATCAACTTTTCCAGCGCCGAGACAACCGAGTCGCCAAGCAAGCGGCGAATGTGGCCGGCCGACAGCAGCACCGCGCCGGAGATGAGCATCGCCACCGCCAGCGCGGCCACCCACTCCACCAGCAATCCCGGTTGGCGCGAGGCCAGCAACAGCACGGTCGCCATCGCCGACGGCCCGGCCAGCAGCGGCACGGCGAGCGGAAAGATCAGCGGCTCGCGGCCTTCTTCCATGCCGTACGCACTGGTCCCCGAGGTGAAGATCATGCGGATCGCGACCATCAGCAGGATCACGCCGCCGGCCACCTCGAGCGAGCGTTCCGAGAGCCGCATCACGCGCAGGAAGGCATCGCCGAAAAACATGAACGCGAACAGCACCGCGAAGGCGATGCCGACCTCGCGCACCGCCACCCAGCGCCGCCGCGCGGGGGCCACGCCGCGCATGATCGTGATGTAGACGGGCAGGCCGCCGAGCGGGTCGAGCACCAGCAGCAGCAGGACGAGAGCGGAGGCGAAACTGTGGTCCATGGCTATTCGGTACGGGGCTCACACCAGACGACAACAGGCTTCGGCCGCGGGCTGCCCACCGGGCTCTCGGCGGCGTAACCCAGCACGATGGCGACAACCGGGCTGAAGCCGCCCGGCAGGCCCAACTCTTCCGCGACGCCCGCGCTGTGAAGCCAGGGCATCGGCGCGCCAACCCAGCAAGAGCCCAGGCCGCGGGCGTGCGCCGCGAGCATCAGGTTCTGCCCGGCGCGGCAGCAATCGAGCGGCGTTTCGGGGTTGTCGTTCCTGGCGCAGATGAGCACCAGCGTCGGCGCATCCCAGAACACCTTGAAGCCTGGCCTGTCGGTCCAGGTCCAGGGCCGCCCTTCGGGTTGATGCGCGCTGGCGAAATCCTTGGCTCGGGCACCGTAGGCGGCGAGCCGGGCCACGCCCTCGATGACGCACAGCGCCCACGGCGTATCGCCGCTCACCGGTGGCGACGGGGCCTGCACGGTGGCCCACAACAACTCCTCGATCAGCGCCCGATCGACGGCGTCCGGGCGGTAGGCGCGGATCGAGCGGCGCCCGTGCATGGCTTCGAGTGCGTCCATGGCGGCCTGCTGTGCGAGTGGTTCGGTGACGGTGGGCACGGGGCGGCGCGTCAACGCCCGCGCATGAACAGCGCGTCGAGTTCGCGGATCGTCACCTGGCGCCAGGTCGGGCGGCCATGGTTGCATTGATCGGCGCGTTCGGTGCGTTCCATGTCGCGCAGCAGCGCATTCATTTCGCCCAGCGTGAGCTGGCGATTGGCGCGCACCGCAGCGTGACAGGCCATGGTCGAAAGCAACTCGTCCTGCGCCCGCTGGATCACGCGGCTGGCGTCGTACTGGGCGAGCTCGGCCAGCACGCTGCGCGCCAGGTCCACGCCGTCGCCACCGGCCAGCGCGGCGGGCAAGCTGCGCACGACCAGCACAGTGGCAGAGAGCGCCGCCACATCGAGGCCCAGGCTGAGCAGCGCTTCGCCCTGCGCCTCGGCGGTGGCGATCTCCTGCGGCGTGGCGGCAAACGTGAGCGGGATC
Organism: bacterium; assembly: GCA_031417295.1. Taxonomy (GTDB): domain Bacteria; phylum Pseudomonadota; class Gammaproteobacteria; order Burkholderiales; family Burkholderiaceae_C; genus CAIKUF01. The sequence goes on from JANOVJ010000731.1 coordinate 1,675, forward strand.
AGCAACGGCTGGGCTTCGATGCCGCTGCTGTTCAGGCCGGCCTTCAGGCGCTCGTAGACGACGCGCTCGTGGGCCGCGTGCATGTCCACGATCACCAGGCCCTGCGCGTTCTCGGCCAGCACGTAGATGCCGCCGATCTGGGCGATCGCGCGGCCGAGCGGCCAGGGGTGGGCCGCGTCGTTGGCGGCACCGCCAGGGGCAACCAGCGGTTGCGGCTGCGGCTGCGGCGTCGCCGTCACGCGCCACGGCGCGGGCGGCTCCTGCGCATACAGCACCGCCATCTGTTCCAGCGCCAGGCCCGCCTGCAGCGGCGTCGCAGCACCGCGCCAGGGCGCGTTGAACGGCACGGGCGCTGGCACAGCCGATCCCTCGCCCGCAGTCGCTGCGGGCCACAGCGGTGCGGCGCCCGCACCCGCCCGCGTCGGCGCCAGCGCCGCCTCGACCGCATGCCGAAGCGCCTGGTGCACCTCGCGCCCGTTGCGGAAGCGGACCTCGATCTTGGTCGGGTGCACATTCACGTCCACGCTGTCGGGCGCAATCTCGATGAAGAGCGCGTAGCAAGGCTGGCGCCCGCCGTGCAGCACGTCTTCATACGCCGAGCGCACGCCATGCGCGAGCAGCTTGTCGCGCACGTAACGGCCGTTGACGTAGAGGTACTGCTGGTCGGCTCGCGAACGGGCGGCGTCTGGCGTGCCCGCGTGGCCGTGAATGCGCAGCAGCCCGAGCTCGGCCGACACGGCCCGGCTGTGGGCCACGAATTCCGCGCCCAGCACCTCGCGCACGCGCTGCATCGCGGCGTCGGGCCCGCGCGCGGCGCGCCATTGCTGCTGCAGCTTGCCGTCGTGCCAGACGGCGAAGCTCACGTCGGGGCGCGTCAGCGCGTGGCGGCGCACGGCTTCGAGCGCATGGGCGAATTCGGTGTTCTCGGTCTTCAAAAACTTGCGCCGCGCCGGGGTGGCGAAAAACAGCTCGCGCACCTCGACCGTGGTGCCCACGCCGCGCGCGGCCGGCGCGAACTCGCCGCTGCGGGCGTCGATGCGCTGCGCGTGCGCCGCGTCGGCGGTGCGGCTGGTGATGGCCAGCTCGGCGATCGACGCCACCGCCGCCAGCGCCTCGCCACGAAAGCCCATCGTCAGCACGCCTTCCAATTCGGCCAGTGACGTGATCTTGCTTGTGGCGTGGCGACGCAGCGCCAGCGGCAGCTCGGTGGCGGGAATCCCCTGGCCGTTGTCTTCGACCACGATCGCGCGCACGCCGCCACCGGCCAGGCGCACCGTCACCTCGGTCGCGCCGGCATCGAGCGCGTTGTCGACCAGCTCGCGCACCACCGAGGCCGGGCGCTCGACCACCTCGCC
>JANOVJ010000732.1:0-3435 GCA_031417295.1 bacterium
GCCTGCGACAACACGGCCGCGCCGTTGACGCGCAGCGTTTCATCGATGCCGGGGATCAGGAACAGCAAGCCCACCCGCGCCGTCGCGATGATGTTCTCCAGCGAATCGAGCCGGTTGTTACCCGGCGCATCGGGTATCAGCAGGGCACCGTCGGCGCTGACCTTCACGAACCCTGGCGCGCCACCGCGAGGCGATGCGTCCATGTTGTGGGCCTTGTCGCAGGTGGACAGGATCAGGAAGGGCGAGAGTTGGATGAAGCGGCTGCAGTGTTCGTCGAGTGTGGGAATCTGCTTTCTCACGGCGCGCTCGTTCGGAGTGGCGTAGAGAGTTCGGAGAGCGTCGAGGGTGGTGATTCTCATGGCGTGGGACGACCGATGTTCTGGATCCGGAAGCGACCACTTGCCTTCGGCGTTTGCCGTAAGTCGCCGAACTGCACAAAAGGTCCGATCACACCTCTACGGCCTGAAGCCCTCCGGCCATAGAAAGTAAGGGCCGTACTTTGAACCCTTGAACTCACCCCCTGCCTCTTTTCCTTTTGCCGTGAGGTAGTGCTTGCCATCCTTGATCTCGAGGCATCCTACTGAGACAAGCTTGTCGAGAAACTCAGGGGTTTTCACGCCGAGCCGTTGCGCCAGCTTTGAAGACGAGAGCTTGTTGGTCTGCTCTTCGTCTTCTGACCTCGGTTCAGCCTCCTGCGCGACGCGTTCGAGCGATATTCGGACCTCTTCGCTAACGCGGATGATGCGTTGCGCCTCTTCGTAGGCGTCTCGGTAAAGCTCTGTGTCGTCCGAGCGCCGAATGAGCACTCCCATTTCGTTGTTGTTCACCTGACTGAACTCGTAGAGGTTCAAGCTGGTAACGATACAAAGCTCTTCGTTCAGGTAGCACTTCGCGTGAAGGTTCTTGCAATAGCTTGTGCGGATGTAAGTCAGTTCCTGTAGCCAGGACATTTCTGCAGGCTGCAACTCACTCTTTCCATAGACGATTCGCACATCGATCTTGAGACGATTCTTGTCGGACAGAAGCTCTTTGACCCGATCGTTCAGCTTGAGGAACGGGCTGATCAGGATGAGCCGATCCTTCGCGTCCTTGATGAGTTCTTCAAGGAAGTAGTTCGTTGCGCTGGTGTTCAGGAACTTGGCCATGTTGCGATGGTAGGGGAAGGACAGATCGCTACGGACTAGAAGTTGTCCGGGCTCTGGCAACGCCAATCCATTGCAGCCACCGGCGGAGCGAAGCGCGCAAAGAGTCCGTCAACTCAAGGCTGCACGCCGTCGATCACGATCTCCAACCCCGCGCTGCCTGACTTCACCGGCGCGCTCTGCCCTTGCAGATCGCCACTGCGCGGCATCGCGTCACCCGAGCGCGAAATGCGCGCCGCGACCACCACGTTCGGGAACTTCGACAGCTTCATCTCGGGCGACATGGCCATGCTGTCATCGAGCGTGAACGTGATGGGCAGCTCTGACGCATTGCGCCGCAGGATGGCCAGCGGCATGCGCGGGCCGTCGGCGGCGCGGGCGAAGATGAACACGGTGTCGCCGGGCTGCACGCGCGCGGCCAAGGCGGGCGCCAGGCTCACGCGCCCGCTCACTTTCCCCTCCGACGAAGCAGCGGCGGCGGCAACAGCCGGCGGTGCTGCCACCGGCGCCACGGACGCTGTTGCCGGTGCCGCTTGCGCCACCGCCGCGGGCGCCGCTTTCGCCGCCGCCTGCGCCTCATTCATGCTGCGCTCGATCGCGTTCGCCAGCTCGCTGCCGGGCGGCACCTTCAGCAGCGCCTGCTTCCAGTAGCCCACGGCCACCGCAAAGTCCTGCCGCTCCATCGCGGCGCTGCCGGCCAGCGCCAGCGCCTTCAGGTTCTCGGGGTCGGCCTTGAGCGCGCGTTCGATCAGGCGGGTCGGTTCGCCGATGGCACTTTGGCCCTGCGTCATGGCCAGCGCGTCGGCATAGTCGGCCAGCACGGCCGCGTCGTCGGCCATCAAGGCCGTGGCCTTGGCGAAGGCGCTGACGGCTTCGGGAAAGCGCTGCATCGCGGCATACGAGCGCGCCAGCATGGCCCAGCCCTTGGGGTCGCCTGGCTCGGCCTGCATGCGCTGGGCGAGCTTCTCCACCATCGCCTGCACTTCCTGGTCGGTCGGGCCAGCGGCCTGGCCTTCCTGGGCGCCGCCAGCTATGCCGGCACGTTGCGAACCGCCGACGGCGACAGCGCCGGGCTGGCCCAGCCAGGCGTAGGTGAACACCGCAAACAGCGGCAGCGCGAGGCCCAGCGCCCAGGCGGTTCGGGTGGCCGGGCCGCGGGTGGCGACGCTGCCGTCGGCGGCCACCTCTTCTTCCAGCACGCGGCGCTCGAGCTCGCTGCGGGCCAGGCGGTGCTGCGCAGCATCGATGCTGCCATTCGACAGCTCGGCGTCGATCTGCGCCAGTTGCTCGCGCAACACGGCCAGGTTGCTGGCTTCCTCGTCATCACGCGGCGCGGCGCGCACGTGGCCGCGCAGCAGCGGTGGCAGCACGAACCACAGCGCTAGGCCGGCCAGCAGCGCGGCAAACAACGCGAAGCCGATCATGATGAGGAAGACGGGTTGCCGCTGCCGTCGAGCAGGCGGCGTGCGCGCGCTGAGTCGGCTTCGCTCAGCTCACCGCTTTGCAGGCTGGCGCGACGCCGCCGCACGTTGCGCACGAGCACGGCCACAGCCAGTGCCAGCAGTGCGAATGGGCCGGCCCACAGCAACACGGTGGTGGGCTTCAGCGGCGGGCGGTAGCGCACGAAATCGCCATAGCGCTCGACCATGAAATCGACGATCTGCTGCGCCGTCTGGCCCTCGCGCAGCTTGACGCGAATCTGCTTGCGCAAATCCACCGCCAGGTCGGCGTGCGAGGCGGCGATGGTCTCGTTCTGGCAGACCAGGCAGCGCAGTTCTTCGGCCACGGCCATCACGCGCGCTTCCAGCGCCGGGTCGTCGGCGAGTGACGGCGCTTCGGCGGCAGCGGCCCAAGACAGCGGCGCGCATGCCAGCCACAAAACGAGCAGCCACTTAACCATTGAGCTTCTTCACCAGCGGCAGGATTTCGTCGCGCAGCGACGCGGGCGTGATCGGGCCGATGAGCTTGTGGCGGATCACACCGGCCTTGTCGATGACGAAGGTTTCGGGCACGCCATAGACGCCGTAGTCGATGCCGACCAGGCCAGCGGTGTCGGAGATCGACTGCTTGTACGGGTTGCCGAACTTCTCAAGCCATTGCAGCGCGTCGGGCCGCTTGTCCTTGTAGTTCAGGCCGTAGATCGGCACCGCGTCGGTCTTGGCCATCTCGACCAGCAGCGGGTGTTCCTGCCGGCAGGCGACGCACCACGACGCCCATACGTTGAGCAGCCAGACCTTGCCGCGCAAGTCTTGGGCCGAGAGCGACTGGTCGGGCGCATCGAGCAGCGGCAGGC
>JANOVJ010000733.1:0-5557 GCA_031417295.1 bacterium
ATCGCCATCGGCGCCGACGCCGACAACACCAAGACGCGCAGCGTCGGCTACGTCGCCAACATCGTTCTCGAACCCTAGAGATGAAGGCCCCAAGATCCCTGCGGTGTGCCTTGCAGGCTGCGCCGGGCCGGAGGCCCGGCCCTTTGCCAAGCGCAACCAGGCCGCAGGGCTTGGTTGTGTCCGGGCTCAGTCCCCCGAGGGGATCTCAGCCCTCTTGGGGCGGCCCGGCGAGGGCTGAATTCTGACCCTGCCCGCCGGTCGATGACGCAGCTTGTCCTGCTGGGCGGTGGCCACGCCCACTTGCAGGTGCTGCACGGGCTGGCTCAACAGCCGCTCGAACGAACCCAGGTCACGCTGGTATCGCCGTTCCCGCAACTGGTGTATTCGGGCATGGTGCCGGGCTGGTTGGCCGGCCACTGTCACAGCGCCGACTGCACGATCGCGCTCGGCCCGCTGGCTGCGCGCGGCGGCGTGCGCTTCGTTCAGGCGGCGGCCGTGAGCCTCGATCCTGCGGTACGGCGGCTGCGCCTGGATGACGGGCGCGAAATCGGCTACGACGTGCTGAGCGTCGACATCGGCTCGGCGATGGACCGCGAAGCGATCCCCGGCGCCAGCGAACACGGCTTGTTCGTGCGGCCGATGGAGCACTTCATGGAACGCGCGCAGGCCGCACTCGCACGCGCCGGGCACGCAGTGCGCGATGCGGTCGTGGTGGGGGGCGGCGCCGCCGGGGTCGAGCTGGCGCTGGCGCTGCGGTACCGGCTGGGGGCGGCGGCGCGCATCGGCATCGTCACCGGCGGCCCGCCGGTGCTCGAGGCCTACCCGGCCGCAGCGCGCCGGCTCGGCCTGCGCGCGCTCAAGCGCTGTGGTGTGGCGTTGTTCGAGCAGAGCTGTCGGCGCGTCGCGGCCGATCACGTCACCCTCGACAACGGCGAACGCCTGCCCTGCGACCTGGCCGTGTTGGCGATCGGCGCCAGCGCGCCCGGCTGGCTCGGCAGCAGCGGGCTCGCGCTCGACGAGCGCGGCTTCATCGCCACCGGGCCCACGCTTCAGAGCACGTCGCACGGCGAAGTCTTTGCGGCCGGCGACGTGGCCTCGCGCATCGACGCGCCGCGCCCGCGCAGCGGCGTGTATGCGGTGCGCGCCGGCCCGCCGCTGGCGCTGAACCTGCGCCGCTTCATCGCCGGTGCGCCGCTGCAGCGCTACGTGCCGCAAACGCGCTCGCTCAACCTGCTGGCCTGCGGCGACAAGCGCGCCATCGTCTCCTGGGGCCGCTTTGCCGCCGAGGGGCGCTGGGCCTGGCGCTGGAAAGACCGCATCGACCGCCGCTTCGTCGGCCAGTTCACGGAGGGTCTGCGATGACGCCCGAATCGCTGCTGGCAGCGGCCGGCATGGTGGCCCATGTGGGCGTGGTCGGTGTCGTCGGGCTGCGCGTGATCTGGGTTCGCCGGCCCGCCGGCAGCGCCTATGCGTGGCTGTTGCTGGTGGTCGTGCTGCCGCTAGCGGGCCTGGTGATGTACCTGCTGTTCGGTGAGCGGCCGATCGGCCGCAAGCGGCTGCGCCGCGCCAATGCCTTCTACGCCACTTTCCCGGCCGAGGTGAACCCGCTGTGGGCGCTCGACGCGGTTGACCCGGCCGAGCTGCTGCCCGCCGAGCGCGGCCTGTCGAACCTGGCGCTGCGCGCCGCCGGCCTGCCGGTGCTGCGCGGCTCCACGCTCACCTTGCACGGCGGCGCCGAGGCCATCCTGCGCGCGATCATCGGCGACATCAAGCGGGCGCACGAGAGCATCGACATGGCGTTCTACATCTGGAACGCCGGTGGCACCGCCGACGACGTGGCCACCGCGTTGGTGCAGGCTGCCGCTCGCGGCGTGCAGTGCCGCGTGCTGCTCGACGCGCTGGGCAGCAAGGCGTTCATGAAGACCGGCTGGCCGGCCCGCCTGCGCGCGGCCGGCATCCGGCTCGAACCCGCGCTCGCGGTGGGCCCGCTCGGCCTGGTGTTCAAGCGCGCCGACCTGCGGCTGCACCGCAAGATCGTCGTCGTCGATGAGCGCATCGCCTACACCGGCAGCATGAACCTGGTCGATCCGCGCTTCTTCAAGCAGGACGCGGGCGTGGGTGAGTGGGTCGATGCGATGGCGCGGATCGAAGGCCCGGCCGTGGCCGCGTTACGCGCCGTCTTCCTGTTCGACTGGAGCCTGCAGACCGGCGAGCCGTTCGTGGTGTCGAGCCCATCCGCGTTCATCGCCCGGCGCGCGGTGAACGGGCCGGCGCGGGTGCAGGTGGTTCAGTCGGGGCCGGGGGTGGACATCTCGGCCAACCTGCGGATCCTGGTCGATGCGGTGGCCACCGCCTGCGAGCGCATCGTGCTGACCACGCCCTACTTCGTGCCCGACCCGGCGCTCGCGCTGGCGCTGCAGAACGCGGCGATGCGCGGCGTGGCGGTGACGATCATCCTGCCGGCGGTGAACGACTCGAAACTCGTGACCTACGCCAGCCGCGACTTCTTCGACGAGCTGCTCGCGGCCGGGGCGACGATCCTGCAATTCGAAGGCGGCCTGCTGCACACCAAGAGCGTGACCATCGACGACCGCTTCTCGCTCTTCGGCACCGTGAACCTCGACATGCGCAGCCTGCACCTGAACTTCGAGCTGATGCTGGCGGTGTACGACCCGGGCTTCAACGCGGCATTGCTGGCGTTGCAGCGCAGCTATGCCGGGGCTGCGAAGGCGCTGGACGCCGCGGCGTGGCGGGCGCGGCCGGCGCGAGAGCGGCTGCTCGAAGGCGCGGCGTCGCTGGTGGCGCCGATGCTGTAGGTGTTGCGTCCCGGCCGTGGCTCGTCGGCGTAAACCGTTTCACGAACGGCCGCAGCGGCCATCGCAAGCGTGGTGACACTACGGCGAGCGCGTCTTCTGATGCGGCGGGCGCTGCCGCCGCGCCATGATGTCGGCCCGCAAGTCGTTGTATCGCGCGACGAAGTTCACCAATACGCTTGCTGTCCAGGCGAAGGTGAAGATGCCCGACATCGCAATGATCGGCGGCACGATGCGCCAAGCGTGCGGCAGCGAAAACGGCTCGCCGAGCGCGGTGTAGCAGTTGGCCGCGAAGTAGGCGGCCCGGGCCCAATCGGGCACGATGCCGCCCAGCATCAGCGCCGCCGACCACACCACCACCTCGGCCAGGTGCAGCGCGAGCAGCGCCATCACCATCAGTGCGAACAGCAGGTCGGCACGCCATAACAAGGCAAGCGCGCCCACCCGCTGCGACCGCTTCAGGAACGAGCCGGTGATGAGCCTGATCCAGAACGCGTGGAACATGACCACCAGCAGCAGCACGCCGCCGCCGAACATGATGTCGGGCACCGGCAGCGCCTCGGTCAGCGCGTTGTGTGCCAGCCCGGTTTGCAGGCTCGACAGGTCGGACGCGGCGCTCGACACGGCCTGCGGCAGCGAGTCGGACGAATTCTTCTTGTCGGCCATGTCGAGGCTGGATCGAGCGGCGCCGCTATTCGCGCACGCGAAACACCAGCAGCAGCGAAGCCGGAACGCGCCCGTCTTCGTCGCGCGGCAGGATCTCGGTCTTGTCGATCGCGCGCAGCACGGCGTTGTCGTAGGCCGTCACGCCGCTGCTCTTGACGAGCTTGCGGCCAAGAATGGTGCCATCGGCCGCGGCGCGCACCTCGACCTCGGCGGTCGGGTTGCCGGCCACCTCGTCGGCAAACACGATGTTCGGCCGGATCCGCGCCTTGATGCGCCCGGCGTAGCTCGCCGACGGCCCGGCCGATTGCAGCGCGCTGCCGCGGGCGGTAGCGTCACCGCTCGCGCCGGCCTGGCCGAGCATGCGTTCGATGTTCTTCTTGCGGTCGGCCTCGCGCTGCTGGGCGAGGCGTTCATCGGTGGCTTGCTGCTGCTTGTCCTGGGCCAGCTTTTTCGCCTCGGCTTCCTTCTGCTTCTCGGCCAGTTGCTGCTGGCGGAGTTTGTCGGCGGCGAGCTTGTCTGCGGCAAGCTTGTCCGCCGCCAGTTTCTTGCGTTGCGCCTCGAGTTCGCGCTCGGTCGCTTCCTGCGCCTTGCGCAGCTTCTCCACCCGCGCCTTCTCGATCGCGATCTGCGCATCCGGCACTGGCGCGGGCATGGGCGGCGGTGTCTCGACGACCTTGGGCGCAGGTGGTGGCGTGGCAACCGGCGGTGGCACCGGCTTCGGTTCGACCACCACGGGCTCGGGCTCGACGGCGCGCGGCGCCGCTGCTTGCGGCACGGCGGCCCACAACTCGGCCTGCTGCGATTCGGGCGTGTGGCTGCGCCAGTTGACGCCGAATGCGATCGCGACGATCAGGCCGGCGTGCACGAGCACCGACAGCCCGATGCCACGCCGGGTGCCGCCCGGCGTGCGAGGCATGAGGGCATCGCGGGGCAAGGCGTCGGCGGTCATCGCACGGCTTCGATGTTCACCGCATGGTCCGCAGAGCCAAAGGCTGTGGTCGGCTGCCGTCCGTTTTCTCCTGCCTTCGGGGCCACGAGCCTGAGCATCGCTGGGGAGTCGGCGCACAGCGCCGACCGCCAGCGATAAAGCGGAGTGGCCTGTCCGGGCGCGCCTTTGCCGCCCCAGCCTGCGAACGCAAGTACCGAGTTCCCCATCGAGAAAAACAACCGCAGTCTCACGTCAACCGCCCGCATTCTTCACCGACAACCCGACCCGCTGCACCCCCGCCCGCTGCAGCGTGTCCATCACCTTCACCACCGCTTCGTACTTCACCGCCTTGTCGGCCGAAATCACCACCGGCGTCTCGGCGTTGCCGGCCTGCGCTTCGAGCACGCGCGCCTTCAGCCTGGCCAGCGGCAGCGCCGCGCCTTCGCCCTTGCCGTCGATGCGCACCCGCAGTGTCTCGTCGGCGCCGACGATGATCTCCACCACATGCTCCGGCCGCTGGCGGCTCTTGCCGACGCTGGGCAAATCGACCAGGCCGGTGGTGATGAGCGGCGCGCTGACCATGAAGATGATCAACAGCACCAGCATCACGTCGATGAACGGCACCATGTTGATCTCGCTGATCGTGCGCCGGCGTGATGACCCGGAGCGGCGGCTGATGCTGGCCATGGCTGCTGCGGCTCGCTCGGGTTCAGCGCGGCGTCGCGACAGCCGGCGCGAGCACCTGGCTTGCGTTGCGCTGCAGGATGTTGGAGAACTCCTCGATGAAGGTCTCCAACTGGATCGCGATCCGGTCGATGTCGCGCGCGAAGCGGTTGTAGGCAATCACCGCCGGGATCGCGGCGAACAGGCCGATCGCAGTGGCCACCAGCGCCTCGGCGATGCCCGGCGCCACGGTTGCGAGCGTCACCTGCTGCAAGTTCGACAGCCCGATGAAGGCGTGCATGATCCCCCACACCGTGCCGAACAGCCCGACGTACGGCGAGACCGAACCGACCGAGGCCAGGAACGACAGGTTCGACTCGATCGTGTCGAGCTCGCGCTGGTAGCTCGCCCGCATCGCGCGCCGGGCGCCTTCAAGCAGCGCGCTGCCGTCGGCGACGCGGCGCTCGCGCAGCTTCATGAATTCGCG
>JANOVJ010000734.1:0-3814 GCA_031417295.1 bacterium
TGGTGGCGTCGATGGCGCTCCAGTTCAGGTGGCTCGCGGCCTTGAGCGCGGCCACATCCTCGGCAGCGAGGGGCGGCACGGCCACGTTGTTGAACAGCCCGCCGTTGAACCAGGCGATGTCGTCGACGCCGAACAGGCCGCCGTCGCGCATGGTCTCGAACAGCGCGCGCAACTGCGTGCCCAGCCGTTCGGGCGCTACCTGCACGCCCACCAGGCGCTCGAACAAACGGTCGGGTAGCAGGCCCACGTCTTCAGCGAAGAAGCAGAACAGGCACTGGGTCAGGAAGTGGCTCACTGCCTCGCCGGGCACGCCCGCGTCGCGCAGCCGCTTGGCGGTGCCGGCAAAGCTGCGGGCCGCTTCTTCGGTGATGTCTCGGTTGCTGCGCCGGGGCTTGAAGCGCTCGGGCGATTGCCAGAGCCAGCGCAGCTTTTCCTGCACCTCGGGCTTGCCGAAGTCTTCCAGCAACAGCACATGCTTTTCGCTGGGCGTGCCGGTGAAGTGGGTGTGAATCTCGACTCGCTGCCGGTCGCTCACCACCAGCAGCGGCGGGTTCTCCAGCGGCAGCGCGTACATCATCAACTGCTGCAGCGCGGCCTGAAGGTTCCTGCCCGGCGCCTTGTATTCCCAGGCGAAGTGGCCGCGCAACCAGACGTCGGCGAAACCGTCGGTGCGCGCGGCAGCGCTGCCCGTCTTGATGACGCCGCGCTCGAAGCAGTAGGCCGCCGGGTCGCCGGGTTCGGGCACGCCGAGCAGGCGGCACAGGTCGATGAAGTGCGGCTGCGCACCGGCACGCTCGTTCAACTCGTGAGCCGGTGAGCCGGGGCTCCATTTGCGGATGAACTCCTGCGCTTCCATGATTGCCTTGTGTTCGCCGGTGGCGGGTTGCCTTCTGGCGCAGCGGGCATTTCAACATGGGCCGGCGCGAAAGGCTCGCCCAGGACCCCTTACCGATGAACTACAGCGTAGTTACACTGGATCCATCAGCACATTTAGCTTCGTGTAAGACGAGCGACTGAATTCAAGCGTTAGCCGACACAAGCTCCCGAATGACTTCACTCGCGTCGCTGCTCACAGACATCCGCGCCTGCACAATTTGCGCGGAGCACTTGCCGCTGGGCCCACGTCCGGTATTGCAGATGCATGCTTCGGCGCGCATCCTGGTCGCAGGGCAGGCGCCTGGAAGAAAGGTGCACGAAACGGGCATCCCGTTCAACGATGCCAGCGGCGACAGGCTTCGCACCTGGTTGGGTGTTTCTCGCGAGGTGTTCTACGACGCCAAGCAGGTAGCCATTCTGCCGATGGGCTTCTGTTTCCCCGGAACCGGCAAGTCTGGCGACCTGCCTCCGAGGTTCGAGTGCGCACCCGCATGGCGAGCACCACTGCTGCTACGCCTGAAGAACCTCCAACTCACGCTGGTGATCGGCCAATACGCGCAGGCCTACCATCTCCCGAACGAAGCCGCATCGCTCACCGAGATCGTTCAAGCGTGGCGCAAGCAGTGGCCGCATACCATTCCACTGCCCCATCCAAGCCCGCGCAACAACCTGTGGCTCAAGCGCAATCCGTGGTTCGAGAAAGAACTCGTCCCACTCCTGCAAGCTCGGGTGTCGGAGGTACTCGAACGTGACGGCTAACCCTTCCCAGGGCAGAGTTGTCTCAAGGCGGCGTTCTTGGGGATCTCATAACGCAACCTCCGTGCTTCGCACTGCGGCATTCGCCCTTGGGGCGGCCCGGCGGGCTCATGGCGCCTCCCGCGCGTGCGCCAGGTCGCGCCAGCCGACAACCCGGCAGCCTTGGTGCTCGAAGCTGACATCGCCACCGTAGACGATGATCGGCGGCAGCGCGTCGCCACCGGCCAAGGCGGCCCAGCGCTGCGGCGACCGCAGCCAGTCGGCCGCGAAGGTGGTGCCCGACTTGATTTCCACCGGCTGCAGCTTCGGCCCCACCGGCAGCAGCAGATCGACCTCGTGGCCGACGTTGTCGCGCCAGAACCAGAGCTCGGTGCGCCGGCCGCGGTTGAACTCGTGCTTGAGTATTTCACCGAGCACCCAGGTCTCGAACAGCGCGCCGCGCATCGCATGCGTGGCCAGCGTGGCGGCATCGCGCACACCCAGCAGCCAGGCGGCCAGCGCGGTATCCAGGAAGTACAGCTTGGGTGTCTTGACCAGGCGCTTGCCGTAGTTGACGTGGTAAGGCGGCAGCAGCCGCACCAGGTAGCTCGCCTCCAGCACGGTGAGCCACTCGCGCGCGGTGACATGCGTGATGCCGCAATCGGCCGCCAGCGACGACAGGTTCAGCAACTGGCCGCTGCGCGCCGCGCACATCGCGACGAAGCGCTGGAACTGCGACAGGTCGCGCACCGCGAGCAGTTGACGCACGTCGCGCTCGACGTAGGTGGCCACGTAGTTGGGCAGCCAGTCGCCCGGCTGCGGCCCGCCGCCATACAGCGCCGGGTAGCCGCCGCGCCAGAGCAGGCTGTCGATGCCCGTGGGCGCGAGCGCGGCGCCGTGCAGTTCGGCCAGCGACAAGGGCAGCAACTGCAGCAGCCCGACCCGGCCCGCCAGCGACTGGCCAATGCGCGACATCAGCCCGAACTGCTGCGATCCGGTGAGCACGAACTCGCCTACACGCCCTCGCGTATCGACCACGCCTTGCAGGTAAGAAAACAGCTCGGGGCAGCGCTGAGCCTCGTCGATCACCGCGCCGTGGCTCAGGCGGGCCAGGAAGGCGCGCGGGTCGGCGTCGGCGCGCGCGCGCTCGTCCGGGTCTTCGAGCGTGAGGTACGGCTTGCCTGGGAAGACGGCGCGCGCCAGCGTGGTCTTGCCCGACTGGCGCGGGCCCGTGATGGCGACGACCGGGAAGCCGGCCCCAAGGCGGAGCGCTGCGGAGGCGGCTTCTCGAACGATCATTTTTACAGATTGAAGTTTCAAATTTCAATCAGCATTATGCCGGGCAGGCCGCGGAAAGTCCACCCGCCAGGCCGCCCCGCGGCCCGGCGATGCATTCAAGGCCGCGGGACCGAGGCGCCCGCCCGGGTCGACAACACGGCAGGGGCATCTGCGTCAGCGGCACGAGCGCTGCTCGGCGCAGCCTACACATCGACCTCGATCGCATCCCCATGCAGTTCCATCAGCTCGCGCCGCGCGGCGGCCTCGCCCTTGCCCATGAGCTTGGTCAGCGCCTCAGTGGTGCCGGCGAAGTCGAGCTGCCCGTAGGCGACTTGCAGCAGCCGCCGCGTCTCGGGGTTGAGCGTGGTTTCCCACAACTGCTCGGCACTCATCTCGCCCAGACCCTTGAAACGGCTGATGCTCCACGCACCTTCGCGGCAGCCTTCCTTGCGCAGCTTGTCGAGGATGGCTGTCAGTTCGCCTTCGTCGAGCGCATAGAACTTGGCGGCCGGCTTCTTGCCGCGCGCCGGCGCATCGACGCGGAACAGCGGCGGCTTGGCCACGTACACATGGCCGCGCACGATCAACTGCGGGAAGTGGCGGAAGAACAGCGTCAGCAGCAGCACCTGGATGTGCGACCCGTCCACATCGGCATCGCTCAGGATGCAGACCTTGCCGTAGCGCAAGCCGCTGAAGTCCACCGTGTCGCTGGCGCCGTGCGGGTCCACGCCCACCGCGACCGCGATGTCGTGGATTTCGTTGTTCGCGAACAGCCGGTCGCGCTCGACTTCCCACGCATTCAGCACCTTGCCGCGCAGTGGCAGGATCGCCTGCGTTTCCTTGTCACGGCCCATCTTCGCGCTGCCGCCGGCCGAGTCGCCTTCGACGAGGAAGAGTTCGTTCAGGCTCAGGTCGCGGCTCTCGC
>JANOVJ010000735.1:0-1929 GCA_031417295.1 bacterium
CGGCCAGTGACGGCCGCAAGTTGCGCATCGAAGGCGTGGGCAGCGACTCGATCCAGGGCGACATTCGCTTCGTCGAGGCCGCGCAGGCGATGGGCGCGCAAGTCGCGAGCGGCCCGGGCTGGCTCGAAGTGCAGCGCGGCCTGTGGCCGCTGCGCGCGATCCGCCTCGACTGCAACCACATTCCCGACGCTGCGATGACGCTGGCCGTGATGGCGCTCTACGCCGACGGCACGACGCGGCTCGACAACATCGCCAGTTGGCGGGTCAAGGAGACCGACCGCATTGCCGCGATGGCGGCCGAACTGCGCAAGCTCGGCGCGGCCGTCGCAGCAGGCCCCGACTTCATTGAAGTCACGCCGCCCGCCCTGGGCCAACGCGCCTGGCAAGCCGCCGCGATCCAGACCTATGACGACCACCGCATGGCGATGTGTTTTTCGCTGGCCGCGTTCAACCCACTCACCGGCGCGCAGCCCGGCTTGCCGGTGCGCGTGCTCGACCCGCGCTGTGTGGGCAAGACCTTCCCCGACTACTTCGAGACGCTGTTCAGCGTCGCCGAGGCAGAGCCGGCCGATATCCCGGTCATCTCCATCGACGGCCCCTCGGCCTCGGGCAAGGGGACGCTGGCGGTCGAAGTGGCCGCCGCCCTCGGTTACCACCATCTCGACTCGGGTGCCCTCTACCGCGCCACCGCCCTGGCGGCGCGGCGGGCCGGCGTGGCCGACGACGACGCCGCGGGCATGGCCCTGCTGGCCGCGACGCTCGACCTGCGCTTCGAAGCCGGCGCCGCGGTGCTCGACGGCCACGACGTGAGCGACGCCTTGCGCAACGAGGCCATCGGCGCACTGGCCTCGAAAATCTCGGCCTGGCCGGAGGTGCGCAGCGCCCTGCACGGGCTGCAACTTTCGTTCCGGCGCCTGCCTGGCCTGGTGGCCGACGGCCGCGACATGGGAACGGTGATCTTCCCCGCAGCCCAGCTCAAGATCTTCCTCACCGCCAGCGCCGCCGAACGGGCGTCGCGCCGCCACAGGCAATTGATTTCGAAGGGCTTTTCGGCTAATATGGAAGGCTTGCGTGTCGATCTTGAGGCGCGCGATGCGCGCGACCAGAACCGCGCAGCCTCGCCGCTCAAGCCAGCCCCGGACGCGCTCATGCTCGACAACTCGGGCCTGACCATCGAAGCTTCGGTGGGCCAGGTGTTGCAGTGGTGGCAGGAGCGGCGCCCATTTCCCCATGAAAGGGCTGACCGGGACCGGCCGCAAGACCAGCGCAAGCAAAGTGAGCCCGCCGCGTGACCCTCACCCGGCGATCTTGAAACCCCAACCCGCAACAGCCTCGTTGCCTCGGAACCACCCCATGTCCCAACTCCAGACCGCCATCGACACCCAAGGGCCGGACTCTTTCGCCGCCCTGTTTGAAGAGTCACTGCAAAAGCAGGAGATGCGCACCGGCGAAGTCATCATCGCCGAGGTCGTTCGCGTCGACTACAACTTCGTGGTCGTGAACGCCGGCCTCAAGTCGGAAGCCTACGTTCCTATCGAAGAATTCAAGAACGACAAGGGCGAGCTCGAAGTCCAGGTCGGCGATTTCGTCTCGGTCGCCATCGACGCGATCGAGAACGGCTACGGCGACACCATCCTGTCGCGCGACAAGGCCAAGCGCCTCGCGTCGTGGATGTCGCTCGAGAACTCGCTCGAATCGGGCGAGTTCGTGATCGGCACCGTGAACGGCAAGGTCAAGGGTGGCCTGACGGTGCTCGTCAACGGCATCCGCGCCTTCCTACCCGGCTCGCTGCTCGACACGCGCACGGTGATGGATTTGACGCCCTACGATGGCAAGTCGATGGAGTTGTAGGTCATCTAGCTCGACCGCTAGCGCAACTACGTCTTGTTGTAGCGCCGCGATGTCGTCGAAGCTTCGATGGGCGAAGAA
>JANOVJ010000736.1:0-13673 GCA_031417295.1 bacterium
GCCAAAGCACGCATGGCTGCGATTTAAACCGCTCAACTTCATATTGTCAACAATTTACAAAAAACAATTGACAAAATAGGGTTGCGGATTTCCAATCACGTCGCCTGCTGCTGATGCGAATCAAGCAGAAATGCCATCCAAACGCCTCGCCCCAAAGGAAACTCCATGGACAGAGACAAGATCCTGCTGACCCCCGGCCCGCTCACGACCACGCTGCGCACCAAGCTCGCGATGCTGCGCGACTGGGGCTCGTGGGACAGCGACTTCATCGCCGTGACGGCGCGCCTGCGCAAGCAGTTGCTGGACATCGTGCACGGCCATGAAACCCATGTGGTCGTGCCCTTGCAAGGCAGCGGCACCTTCAGCGTCGAGGCCGCGGTGGCGACGGTCGTGCCGCGCGACGGGCATGTGCTCGTGCTCGACAACGGCGCCTACTGCAAGCGCGCCGCGAAGCTGACGCAGATGATGGGCCGCAAGGCCTCGGTGCTGGCCTTCGCCGAGGAAGAACCTGTGTCGGCGCAGACGCTCGATGCGCGGCTCGTCGAAGACTCGTCGATCACCCAGGTGATCCTGATCCACTGCGAAACCGGCACCGGCGTGCTGAACCCGCTCGCCGATGTGGCGGCGGTCTGCGAGCGGCGCGGCAAGGGCCTGATCGTCGATGCGATGAGCTCCCTCGGTGCGATCGAGATCGACGCCCGCCAGCTGCGCTTCGATGCGCTGGTGGCGGCCAGTGGCAAGTGCCTCGAAGGCGTGCCGGGGCTGGGCTTCGTGTTTGTGCGCAAGGCTATCCTGGATGGTTGCGCTGGCCACAGTCAGAGCCTGTCGATGGACCTGCACGACCAGCACACCTACATGGAGAAGACCGGCCAGTGGCGCTTCACCCCGCCGACGCACGTGATGGTGGCGCTGGCCGAAGCGGTGGCGCAGTTCGTGGAGGAGGGTGGCCAGCCGGCGCGGTGGGCGCGCTACAGCGACAACTGCCGCACGCTGATCGACGGGATGAGGGCGCTCGGGCTGAAGCCGTTCCTGCGGCCCGAGGTGCAGGCGCCGATCATCGTTACCTTCCACGCGCCCGAACACCCGGCCTACGAATTCAGGCGCTTCTACGAAGCGGCCAAGCAACGCGGTTTCATCCTTTATCCGGGCAAGCTGACGCAGGTGGAGACGTTTCGCGTCGGCTGCATCGGCGCGATCGGTCGCAACGAGATGCGCCAGGCGGTGCAGGCCACGGGCGATGCGCTGCGGGAGATGGGCATTCGCGCGCCGTGACGCTCGATGGCGTTGCTCCCTCTCCCGCTGGCCGGAGAGGGTTGGGGGCGAAGAGGGGGTTTCGAGCCGCATGCGGCGAGCCCGATGAGCAGTTCCGGCCTGCAAGCCGGAACGCGCACTGCAAGTGAGGGTGATCGCGGGTCGATCGATAGCAGGGGAGCGGACCATGGCAACAACCAAAGTGATCGCGGGTTCGGCCGCCGACCGGGCAGCACTTGAAGCCGTGCGCCAATCGCCCTTCCAGCGCGTCAAGGTCGCGTGCAGCGACATCGACGGCGTGCTGCGCGGCAAGATGCTGCACCGGGACAAGTTCCTCGGCGCCGCCGAGCCCGGCCCGGGCGGCGGCTTCGGCTTCTGCGACGTGGTGTTCGGCTGGGATTCACAAGACCAGTGCTACGACAACACCACGCTCACCGGCTGGCAGCACGGCTTTCCCGACGCACTGGCGCGGCTCGACCTGGCCACGCACCGCCACGTGCCCTGGGACGACGGCGTGCCGTTCTTCCTCGGCGAGTTCGTCAACGCCGACGGCAGCCCGCACGGCGCCTGCCCGCGCCAGACGCTCAAGCGCGTGCTCAAGCGCGCCGCGAAGCTCGGTTTCCAGCCGATGTGTGGCATGGAGTTCGAGTGGTTCAACTTCCTCGAAACACCGCAGAGCTGGGCCGACAAGAAGGGCGTGGGCCCGACCCCGCTGACGCCGGGCATGTTCGGCTACTCTCTGCTGCGCACGAACCAGAACCGCGGTTTCTTCAACGCGCTGATGGACGAGATGCTCGCCTTCGGCGTGCCGATAGAAGGCCTGCACACCGAGACCGGGCCGGGCGTCTACGAGGCCGCCATTGCCTTCAGCGAAGCGCTGGAACAGGCCGACCGCGCGATCCTGTTCAAGACCGGCGCGAAGGAGATCGGTGCCCGCTTCGGCATCATGCCGAGCTTCATGGCGAAGTGGAACGCGCAGTTGCCGGGCTGCAGCGGGCACATCCACCAGAGCCTGTCGGACGGGAAGAAGAACCTGTTCCATGCCGCCAATGGCGCGCGCAGCATGAGCCCGCCGGGCCGCCCCGAGGGCGAATACCGGAGTGCGCAGCACGCAGGTTGCCTGATGAGCCCGCTGTTCGAGAGCTACCTGGCTGGGCAGGTGGCCTGCCTGATGGAGTTCGCGCCCATGTTCTGGCCGACGATCAACAGCTACAAGCGCCTCGTCGACGGCTTCTGGGCACCGGTGAAGCCGACCTGGGGCATCGACAACCGCACCGCGAGCTTTCGGGTGATCGCAGGCAGCCCGAAGGCGACGCGGCTGGAAACGCGCTGCCCCGGCGCCGACGTGAACCCCTACCTCGCGATGGCCGCCGTGATTGCCGCTGGCCTGCATGGCGTGGAGCAAGGGTTGAAGCTCACCCAGCCGCCCATCACCGGCACCAACATGGGCGCCGACCACATCCCCCGCGCCCCGCGCACGCTGATCGAAACGACTCGCAACTTCAAGCAGTCCACTATTGCGCGCGATTGGCTCGGCGACGACTTCGTCGACCACTTCGCCGCGACCCGCGAATGGGAGTGGCGGCAGTGGCTCGACGGGGTGACGGATTGGGAAATGAAGCGCTACTTTGAGATCATCTGAGACGGGAGCGTCACTCCATGCCAAGCGCGAAGATCACCAGCAGAGGCCGGGTAACCTTGCCCAAAGCCGTTCGGACGGCGCTCGGAATTTCTGCGGGCGACCGCGTCGCACTCGTGCGTGGCAACGCGGGCTTCATCCTTGCGCCGGTACCGCGCGACCCGGCTTGTGGCATGTTCAAGCATCGCCGCGCCCGCCCCGCCACGTTGGCCGAAATCAAGGTGGCGATCGGCGAGATGGGTAGCGAGACAGTCGAATAGATCGGAACGCCACATGCCAAGCCTTCTGCGCCACTTCGTCACCTGCCTTGCCGCTTGCGCCGCCAGCGCCTCCTTCGCCGCCCCGCTGCGCATCGCCAGCGGCTTCGACCCGCAGACCATGGACCCGCACGCGCTGGCGCTGCTGTACCAGAGCCGCATCTACACCCAGGTCTACGACTCGCTCCTCAACCGCGACGAGCAGTTCCGTGCCGAGCCGGCGCTCGCGTTGTCGTGGCAGATGCTGAACCCGACCGCATGGCGCTTCAAGCTGCGCCCCGGGGTGGCGTTTCACGACGGCACGCCGTTCAGCGCCGACGACGTGGTGTTCTCGATCGAGCGCGCGCTCGGCCCCACCTCGCAGCGCGCGTTCCAACTGAAAGGCGTGACGGGCGCGAAGAAGGTCGATGACCTGACGGTCGATGTCAACCTGGCCACGCCCGATGCGGTGCTGCCCGAGAAGTTTATCGGCCTGGCCATCATGAACCGGGCCTGGTGCGTGAAGAACGGCGTCGAGAAGACGCAGGACTTCAACGGCAAGCAGGAAACCTTTGCCGTGCGCAACGCCAACGGCACCGGGCCGTTCCGCCTCGATCGCTACGAGCCCGACGTGCGCACGGTGCTCAAGGCCAACCCGGCCTGGTGGGGCCGCGCCGACACCAAGCGCAGCGGCAACGTCGAGGAGGTGAGCTTCGTCTCGATCCGCCAGGACGCGACGCGCCTGGCCGCACTCGCCTCGGGCGAGATCGACCTCGTGCTCGACCCGCCGTTCCAGGACGTCGAGCGGCTCAAGACCGACAAGCAGCTCACGCTGCTGCAGACACCCGACCTCGGGCAGCAGTACTTCACCTTCGACCAGTGGCACGACGAGCTGCCAGGCAGCGATGTCAACGAATTTGGCAAGAGAGGCAATCCGTTCAAGGACCTGCGCGTGCGCCGCGCTGTGTACCAGGCGATCAACGTGGAGCTGATTGCGCAGAAGGTGCTGCGCGGCCAGGCCACTCCAACGGGTGCGTTCCTGTCGACGCGCGTGGACGGCAGCCTGCCCGAGCTCGACAAGCGGCTGCCCTTCGACCCGGCAAAGGCGAAGGCGCTCCTCGCCGAGGCGGGCTACCCGAACGGCTTCTCGGTCACGCTCGATTGCGTGAACATCGCCTACCGCGAAAACGTCTGCCAGGCCGCGACGGCGATGCTGACGCAGATCGGCATCCGCACCACGCTGCGCTCGTCGCCGACCAATCAGTTTTTCCCTCGCTTGAGCCAAGGCAGCTCGGCCTTCATCGAGTTCGGCTGGACGCCGACCACCGACGCCTGGGCGACGCTGAACGCGCTGTTCCACACCTGGAGCAAGGACGGTGGCGGCACCTTCAACGCCGGCCGCTACTCGAACCCGGCGCTCGACACGCTGATCGACAACATCCGCGTCGAGCCCGACGTGACGCGGCGGCGCGCGATGGTCGGTGTGGCATTGCGCCTGATCGGCGAAGACCTGCCTTACATCCCGCTCTACCGGCGCACGCTCACATGGGCGATGGCGAAGAAGGTCACCGCCGTGCAATGGCCGAACGACATCGTCGAGCTGCGCTGGGTGAAGCTGCGTTAACCGGGTCGTCGAACCCCAGTCCGCAGCGAGAGCCGTCCATGTACTACTGCATCGTCGCCGCCCTGATGTTCGTGCTGCCGTTGCTCTCGATCGCCGCGGACGCCAGCGGTGCAAGCGCCGCTGCGCTCATGCCGCTGGTCGGCAAATGGTTCGTGTTCTGGGCTGTCGGCGTGCGCCTGTCGCTGGCCGGGCTGCGCCAAATCGTGCAGCCGCGCTACACCGCAAAACACATCCTCGGCATCGAGGGCGACGACGTGTTGCTGGTGGTGCGCGAGCTGGGTTTCGCCAACCTGTCGATCGGCATGCTCGGCGTCGCCAGCCTGATGGCCGCGGGCTGGGTCGTGCCGGCTGCGCTGGCGGGCGGCCTGTTCTACGGGCTGGCCGGCGTCAACCATGCGCGCCAGCCGAATCGCAACCGGTTGGAGAACGTGGCCATGGTGTCCGACCTGTTCGTCGCCGCCGTGTTGCTGGGTTTCTGCACCTGGGTCGGCCTGCGGTGAGGCCGGTTCTGCGGGGACAATCGGCCTCTCCCTTCGGGCACTGCTCATGACGATCACCCGCTTTTCGTTCCCCACCCCCATCCACTTCGGCGCCGGCGCGCGGCGGCTGGTGGCGCCGCACCTGCAGGGCGTGGGCTGCAAGCGCCCCCTGATCGTCACCGACAAAGCCCTCGGCGCGCTGCCGGTGCTGGCCGAGTTCCGCAGCCACCTTGAGGGGCTCGACGTGGCGGTGTTCGACGGCGTGTTCGGCAACCCGACCGCGAGCCAGGCGATGGCCGGCGCCGCGGCCTTCAAGGCCCACCGCGCCGACAGCGTGATCGGCTTCGGCGGCGGTGCGGCGCTCGACGTGGCCAAGGTCGTCGGCGTGATGGCGGTGCACGAGGGCGACGTGATCGAGTACGCGTGGGACCACCCGCAGGTGCGGCAAATCGTCAACGAGCTTCCGTATTTCGTCGCGCTGCCCACCACCTCGGGCACCGGCTCGGAGGTTGGGCGTTCGAGCGTGGTGTCGGAGGACGACACGCATGTCAAGCGGGTTGTCTTCTCGCCGAAGCTGCTGGCCCGCGCGGTGTTCGCCGACCCCGAGCTGACGCTGGCGCTGCCGTCGCACATCACCGCCGCCACGGGCATGGACGCGCTCACGCACAACATCGAAAGCTACCTCTCGCCGGCCTACCACCCGCTGTGCGACGGCATCGCCCTCGAAGGCACGCGCATCGCCGCGCGGGCGCTCGTCACGGCCGTCACCGAGGCGGCGAATCTGCAGGCCCGCAGCGACATGATGATGGCCTCGATGATGGGCGCGATCGCATTCCAGAAAGACCTCGGCGCGGTGCACTCCTGTGCTCACGCGCTCGGCGCTGCTTGCGATCTGCACCACGGCCTGGCCAACGCGCTGATGATCGACACGGTGCTGGCCTGGAACTTCGAGGCGGTGCCGGGCAAGTTCGACGAGCTGGCCCATGTGTGCGGCATCGACCGTGGCGGCGCGGCATTCGTGCCCTGGCTGCGTGAGCTGAAGCTGCGCATCGGCATCACGGGCGGCCTCGCGCAGCGTGGCGTGACGCTTGCGCACCTGCCGCGCCTGGTCGAGATCGCCAGCGCCGACATCTGCCACCAGACCAACCCCCGGCTGTGCACCGCGGCCGACTTCGAGCGCCTGTTCCGGGCGGCGATGTGATGACAGCAGAACTCGTGACCATCAGCCCGATCGACGGCAGCAAGCTGCTGCGCCGGCCCTACCTCGACGCGGCGCAGATGCCGGCCGCGCTCGAACGCGCGTGTGCCGCGCAGGCCGTGTGGCGAGTGACAAGCCTTGCCGAGCGCGCCACTTTGCTGAGCCGCGGCGTCGATGCCTTCGTCGCGATGAAGGTGCGCGTGGCCGAGGAGATCACGCTGCAGATGGGCCGGCCGATCCGCTACACGCCGAACGAGGTGGCCGGCTTCGAGGCCCGGGCGCGGCACATGATCGCGATCGCCGCGCGCGCGCTGTGCGACGTGCATCCCGAACCCATTGCCGGCTTCACCCGCTTCATCCGCCGCGAGCCGCTCGGCGTGGTGCTCGTCGTCGCGCCGTGGAACTACCCGCTGCTGACGGCGGTGAACGCCATCGTGCCGGCGTTGATGGCCGGCAACGCGGTGATCTTGAAACCCTCGGCGCAGACGCCGCTGGCCGGCGAACGCATCGTCGAGGCGCTGGCCGGCGCCGGCCTGCCGGATGGCTTGCCAGCGGGCCTGCTGCAATGCTTGCACACCGACCACGCCGGCACGCAGGCGCTGATCCGTTCGCCGCATATCGACGGTGTGTGTTTCACCGGCTCGGTGGCCGGTGGCGTGGCGGTGGAGCAGGCGGCGGCCGGCCGCTTCATCCATGTCGGGCTCGAACTCGGCGGCAACGACCCGGCCTATGTGCGCGCCGATGCGAAGCTCGACGCCGCGGTCGAGACGCTGGTCGATGGCGCGTTCTTCAACTCGGGGCAGAGCTGCTGCGGCATCCAGCGCATCTACGTCGATCGTTCGCTGTACGCCGAGTTCACCGACAAGGCGGTTGCGTTGACGCGCCAGTACGTGCTCGGCAACCCGATGGATCCAAACGTCACGCTTGGCCCGGTGGTGCGTGCGTCGGCCGCCGACGCGGTGCGCGCCGTGGTGGCCGACGCGCTGGCCAAGGGCGCGCGGGCGCTGATCGATCCAGGCAAGTTTGCGCTCGACCGGCCCGGCAGCGCCTACGTAGCGCCGCAGATCCTGATCGACGTGCACCACGGCATGACGCTGATGAACGACGAGTGCTTCGGCCCCGTCGTCGGCATCATGCCGGTCGATAGCGACGACGAAGCCGTGGCGCTGATGAACGACAGCCCCTACGGCCTGACCGCGTGCCTCTTCACGCAGGACGAGGCGGCGGCACTCGCGCTCGGCGACCGGCTGCACACCGGGACCGTGTTCATGAACCGCTGCGACTACCTCGACCCGGCGCTGGCCTGGACCGGCGTCAAGAACACCGGCCGCGGCGCGACCCTGTCGGCGCTCGGCTACGAACAGTTGACGCGGCCGAAGTCGTTCCACTTCAAGTCGCTCTGAGCGCGTGCTCCGAGTGAAGCTCGCCATCTTCGACCTCGACCAGACGCTGCTCAACGGTGACAGCGACGTGCTGTGGTGCGAGTTCCTGATGGACCAGGGCGTGCTCGACCGCGCATTGTTCGCCGAGCGCAATGCGCAGGTCGAGCAGGCCTACCGCGCCGGCAGCATCACGGCGCAGGCCTTCAGCGAGTTCTACCTGTCGACGCTGGCCGGCCGCTCGCGGCCACAGTTGAAGGCCTTGCGCAGCGAGTTCATGCGCGCCTGCATCGTGCCGCGCATTCCACCATCGGCGCGGGCGCTGGTCGAGTCGTACCGCGCGGCCGGCGACTTGCCGCTGATGAGCACCGCGACCAATCGCTACCTGACCGAGCTGACGGCCATCGAGCTGGGCTTCGAGCACCTGATTGCGACCGAGCCTGAAGAAGCCAACGGCCTGTTCACCGGGCGTGCACTCGGCACGCTCAACATGCGCGAAGGCAAGCTGCAGCGCCTGCGCGACTGGCTGGCCGGCCAGGGCTGGCCGGTCTCGATGTTGGCTGAGGCGAGCTTCTGCAGCGATTCGATCAACGACTTGGCGTTGCTGCAGGCGGTGGGGCAACCGGTCGTGGTCGACCCGGACCAACGACTGTTGGCGCATGCGCAGGTGCAGGGCTGGCCGGTCATCAGACTGGCGCGCTGATGATGCCAAAGCCGCGGCTGCGATGAAACCCCGCTACGGCTTGGTGTAGGGCACGACCAGCCGCCCCTTGCCCAGCATCGGAAAGTGCTTCGCATTGAGCGAAAGCAACACGCGCTCGGTATGGATGGCGGTGGCTGCGATCAAGGCGTCGTTCAGGCCCACACCGTGCGACTTGCCCCAGTCGCGCCGCAACAGGCCGCCCCGCGCCGCAATTTCCGCGCTGAGATCGACAGGTGCGAACGTGCTGAGCAGGGTGTCGAGTGCGTGGCGTTCGGCGCCTTCGCGCACGCCCGCATGCAACTCGGCCACCGACAGGGTGGAAACGGCGCAGTCGTCGGGCAGCTTGTCGAACAGGGCCGCGGCGCTGGGATGTTTGCGCAAGTAGTCGATCAGCAGGTCGGTGTCCAGCAGAGCCGGCTTGCGGGTCGATGTGACGGTGCTCACCGACCTTTCTTCTCGGGCCGGTCGAAACGCCGCTCTTCGCCGCGCAGTTGCCGCGTGGTGGGCGCTTCAGCGTTGGGGGCCCAGG
Organism: bacterium; assembly: GCA_031417295.1. Lineage (GTDB taxonomy): Bacteria > Pseudomonadota > Gammaproteobacteria > Burkholderiales > Burkholderiaceae_C > CAIKUF01. The sequence continues at coordinate 9,039 of JANOVJ010000736.1, forward strand.
CGCCAAAGGCTTCGCGGCGCAGAACGCGCTTGTCCAACGGCACCTGGCGTGCAAGGTATTCGTCCAAGGCCTGACGAATCAGCGCGCTGTAGGTCGTGCCACGCGAGCGCGCATAGGCTGCGAGGTTGTCCAGATGAGACTCCGTAAGATAGATTTGAGAGCGCTGCATGACGATGTCGAAAAGTGTGGTGTATGTCGATGGTGTATGTAATTGTGCGGCGTTTCAGAGTGAGGGTCAAGGATCGCCAGCGCTTGAAGCGCAACGCAGCGCCGATCGAGCTCAGTCGCGCAGTAGATCCGCCGGCAGCGCCCGCCGCACCACGTCGCGCAGCGCGAAGCTCGACTGAATGCGCGCCACATGCGGCAGCCGCGAGAGCTGGGTCTTGTGGACGCGCTCGAAGTCGACCAGGTCGCGCACCATCAGCATCAGCAGGTAGTCGTCGCTGCCCGACATCAGGAAGCAGCGCAGCACGCTGTCGCATTGCTGCACGGCGTGCTCGAACTCGCTCAGGTCGGCTTCGCTTTGGCCCTTCAAGGTGACTTGCACCACCACGGTGGTGGTGAAGCCGAACGCGGCCGGGTCGATGTCGGCGTGGTAGCCGCGGATCACGCCGGCCTCTTCGAGCGCGCGTTGGCGCCGGGCCACGGCGCTGGCCGAGAGGTGCACCGCCTGCGCCAGCTCGACGTTGGCGGCGCGGCCGTGCTGGCTCAGTTCGAGCAGCAGGCGGCGGTCGGCGCGGTCGATCGGTGGGCTATGCATGAAATCATCCTCAAACCCGGGTTTGGCGCCAGTTTATCGCGTGACCACGGGTTCGAGCGTGCTGAAAATGCACCCAAACGCCAGGCTTGCCTTCCTAGACTGGCGGGCATTGCAATCACTCAGGGAGTCTCATCATGCGGGTTGGCGTACCGAAGGAAATCAAGGTTCAGGAACACCGCGTCGGCCTGACGCCGATGGCCGTGCGCGAGTACGTTGGCGCCGGCCACGAGGTCTGGGTCCAGGCCGGCGCCGGGGCCGGCATCGGTGCCGACGACGCGGCGTACGTGGCGGCCGGGGCGCGCATTGCGGCCAGCGCGGACCGGGTGTTTTCGTTGGCCGACATGATCGTCAAGGTCAAGGAGCCGCAAGCGGCCGAGTGGGCGATGTTGCGCGAGGGGCAGATCCTCTTCACCTACCTGCACCTGGCGCCCGACCCCGAGCAGGCGCGCGGGCTGCTGGCCTCGGGCTGCATCGCAGTGGCCTATGAAACCGTGACCGATGAGCGCGGCGGCCTGCCGCTGCTGGCGCCAATGAGCGAGGTGGCCGGCCGCCTGGCGATCGAGGCGGCCGCGTTCTCGCTGCGCAAGCCAGCCGGCGGCAAGGGCTTGCTGCTCGGCGGCGTGCCTGGCGTGCAGCCGGCGCGGGTGGTGGTGGTGGGCGGCGGCGTGGTCGGCACCCACGCGGCGCGGATGGCGGCCGGGCTCGGCGCCGAGGTGACGATCCTCGACCGCTCGTTGCCGCGCCTGCGCCAGCTCGACGAGCTGTTCCAGGGCCGCGTGCGCACGCGCTATTCGAGCGTGGCCAACGTCGAGGAAGAGGTGCTGGTGGCCGACGTGGTGGTGGGCGCGGTGCTGATCCCCGGCGCCAGCGCGCCCAAGGTCGTGACCCGCGAGATGCTCAAGCGGATGCGCCCGAAGAGCGTGCTGGTCGATGTGTCGATCGACCAGGGCGGCTGCTTCGAGACCTCGCACGCCACGACCCACGACGCGCCGACGTACGAGGTCGACGGCATCATTCACTACTGCGTAGCCAACATGCCGGGCGCGGTGCCGGCCACGTCGAGCCATGCCTTGAACCACGCCACGCTGCCGTTCGGGCTGGCGCTGGCCCACCACGGCGAGCAGGCGCTGGTGCGCGACGTGCACCTTCGCCGCGGACTGAACATCCACCGCGGCCGGGTCACCTGCGGCCCGGTGGCTTTGGCGCTGGGCCTGGCCGAAGTCAGCGCCGAGGCAGCGCTCGGGATGTAGGGGTCGTCCACCCAACCCTCGCCGGGCCGCCCCAAGAGGGTTGGGCTCCCCCCGGGGGGCGACACCGAAGGTGTCTTGGGGTCGTCAACTCAGCGGGCGCCCAAACCCATCCGGTGGCTCTCGCCGAACACCGGGCCGGCGGGGCTGCCGAAGGCCGCCACGGCGCGGCTGCGGCCTTGGCGCTTGGCTTCGTACAGCGCCTGGTCGGCACGGTGCAGCGCGTCGGCGATGTTCTCGCCGGCGCGGGCGAGCACCACCCCGAAGCTCAGGCTGAGCGACACGCCGGGGCGCCCGGCGTGGGCCGACTCCAGGCGCAGCGCAACCCGGGCCGCCACCGCCAGCGCTTCATTCACGGTGGTCTCGGGCAGCAGCATCGCGAATTCGTCGCCGCCCAGGCGCCCGGCCACGTCGCGCGCCCGCAGCAGCTCGCGCGTGCAGCGGGCCACTTCGCGCAGCGCCTCGTCGCCCTCGGCGTGACCGAAGTGGTCGTTGATCTGCTTGAAGTGGTCGATGTCGAACATCACGATCGAGGCCTTGCCGGGCTGGCTCAGCGCCATGGCCTTGGTGGCCAGCTCGTAGAAGCGGCGCCGGTTGGGCACTTCGGTGAGCGTGTCGGTGTCAGCCAGAAAGCGAAGCTGGCGCTGCGATTGGTAAAGCTTGCGCTCGGTGCGCTCGTAGGTGAGCAGCAGCGCCAGGTAGACCATCACCATCGCCAGCGTGACCGTGACCATGCCGCTGGCCACCATCAGTGCGTCGCCGGCCAGCCAGGGCAGGCTGTCGAGCCGGGCCTGGGCCACGCGCAGCGCCTGCACCGCCGCGGCGATGCACTGCACGGCCACCAGCGCCTTCAAGGCCGAACTGCGCGGGAAGTCGCGCAGGCGCGAGGTCATGGCCGCGCCGTAGAGGTACAGCACGCAGGCGCCGGTGCCGAAAGCGGCGGCGCGCTGGTAGGTGTCGCCGCCCGCCGCCCAGGTCGCGACCCAGAGCAGGAAGGCGCCGGCGAGCAGCAGCCCGTCGGCCAGCACCGGCACGCGCAACTCGTGGCGCGGATAGAACTGGCGCACACCGACCAGGGTGACGATCGGCCATTGCAGCAGCAGCAGGCTCGACAGCGGCAGCAGTGCCGGATGCGAATCGCGAAACGCCTGCAGCACCAGGCCGGCGGTGCCGAGCCACTGCGCACCCACCCACCACCAGAAGCCGCGGTAGATGCGCTGGGTGCGGCCGAACAGCGTCATCAGCAGGGCCGACGTGGCCATCATCGCGACGGAAACGTAGAGCAGCGTCGGTAGGTGCAGGGGCATGGTCGAATTCAGGCGTGTCGTTGATTGTGCGGTGCCGCACTGGCCCGGCTATCCCCCCATCTGATGAGACGGTGAAACAAACGGTATCGGGCGCGGCGCCGGGGGGTGCGGGCTGAAAACGCGCTCGGGGTGTTCGGCGTCGGCGGCGACGCAGCCGCGGCCGGTGGTGGCCGAGGCTGTGCGCTGGCCGCCGCGTCGGCGCGTTGGCGCGTCGCCGTGGGGCCGGGTCGGGCGCCGTCGACACACGTTGACACAAGGCGCGGAGGGCAACCGGGGTGGTGGCCGGGATGAGGCGGGTGCACGCCGCGTCGAGCGGCGACCGCCGGGCATTGGCGGCGACAGGCTCGCGTATCCTCGCCCGCATGAACTTGTTGCTCGATTCCTTCTGGCGCGCCGTGGCCTATTGCCTGCACCCGCGGGTGATCGGGCTGTCGATGCTGCCGCTGGCGTTGATGGTGGCCGCGGCGTTGGGCCTGGGCTACTTTTTCTGGGATTCGGCGCTCGACGCGGTGCGCGCCGCCTTCGAGTCGTGGTCGCTCGCGGCCACGCTGATCGGCTGGCTCGAAAGCGTTGGGATGCCTGGCCTGAAGAGCGTGCTCGCGCCGCTGGTGGTGGTGTTGCTGGTCACGCCGCTGATCGTCGTCGTCTCGCTGCTCGCGGTCGCGCTGTTGATGTCGCCCTCGATGCTCAGCCTGGTCGCCGAGCGGCGCTTCCCGTTGCTGGAGAAGAAGCGTGGCGGCTCGTTCCTCGGCAGCCTGTTCGCGTCGCTGTGGGCGATGCTGGCGGCGCTGCTGCTGCTGGTGATCTCGATCCCGCTCTGGCTCATACCGCCGCTGGTGCTGGTGCTGCCGCCGCTGATCTGGGGCTGGCTGACCTACCGCGTGATGTTCTACGACATGCTGGCCGAACACGCCAGCGGCGACGAGCGGCGCGAACTGCTGCGCCGCCACCGCGCGCCGCTGCTCGGCATGGGCGTGTTGACCGGCTACCTCGGCGCCGCGCCAAGCCTGCTCTGGGCCTCGGGCGTGTTGTTCGTGGCGATGGCGCCGGTGCTGGTGCCGGTGGCGATCTGGGTTTACACGCTGGTGTTCGCGTTCTCGGCGCTGTGGTTTGCCCACTACCTGCTGGCGGCGCTGACCGCGCTGCGCGCCGAGCACGCCATTGCCGTGCCGCCGCCAGCGCCGCCTCAACTGCCCGACATCGACGGCGCCGAGGCCATCGCCTTGCCGCCCCCCTGAGGCCACCGCCCATGAACTTCGGCCTGATCATCGTCGGCGACGAAATCCTCTCCGGCAAGCGCCAGGACAAGCACCTGCCCAAG
>JANOVJ010000737.1:0-2982 GCA_031417295.1 bacterium
GCCGCCGAGCGCGGCGTGGGTGCGGTGCTGCTGGCCGAGGCGCGCGACTGCCTCGACCGCATCGACGCGCTGCTCGCCGAACCGGCGCTGAGCGAGGCCTCGTTCACCGGCTACGTGGAACAGAATGGGCGCTTCCACGCGCTGTTGGCCGAGATGGCCGGCAGCGATCTGGTCGCACTGCAGATCGAACGGGCGACGCGGTTGCCGGTTGCCTCGCCGAACGGCTTCGTGCTGGTACAGGCCACCGGGCCCGGCGCGCGCAACACGCTGGTGGTGGCGCAGGCGCAGCACCGCGGCGTGATCGAGGCCATCGTGCGCCGCGAAGGCGCGCGCGCCGAGGCGCTGATGCGCGAACACGCGCGGCTCGCCCACACCAACCTGCGCGAAGCGCTGCAAAGCCAGAAGACGCTGCAGATGGTGCCGGGCGCGAACCTGATCCGCCGCCGCAGCAACGCACGCTGAGGCCCCCGCATGAAGAGCAGCCTCGCGTGGCACCCGGCCACCCTCCGCGCGCACCGCGACCTGACGCCGACGGTGCGCGAGTTCGAGATCCGGCCCGAAGGCGGCGTCAAGCCGTGGGCGGTGGGCAGCCACCTGAACCTGCAGGTCAGCGTGCGCGGCCGTGCCGAGACTCGTTCGTACTCGCTGGTCGGCCTGCCGCACGGCCCGGGCGCGCATGAGGTCTACCGCATTGCCGTCAAGCGCGCACTGCCGGGCCGCGGCGGCTCACGCTGGATGTGGAACCTGGAGACCGGCGCGGAACTGCAGATCGGCGAGCCGAACAACCACTTCGAGCTGTCGTTCGGCGCGCCGCAGTACCTGCTCGTGGCCGGTGGCATCGGCATCACGCCGATCGTCGGCATGGCGCAAATGCTGGCCGAGCGCGGGGCCAGCGTGCGCCTGTGCTACGCGGCGCGGAGCCGTGTCGAACTCGCCTACGCCGACGTGCTGCGCGGCGCGCTGAGCGAACGGCTCGCCACCTTCACCGACGACAGCGGCCAACGTCTGGACCTCGACGCGGAGATCGCGACGCTGCCACCGCGCGGCCAGCTGTGGCTGTGCGGCCCGATGCCCTTGCTCGACGCCGCGCGCGAAGCCTGGGCGCGCAGCGGGCGCCTGGCCGCCGACCTGCACTTCGAGACCTTCGGCAACAGCGGCCGCTTTGACGCGCAGCCGTTCTGGGTCGAGCTGCCGCGCCACGGTTTGCGGCTCGACGTGCCGGCCGACCGCAGCCTGCTCGATGTGCTGAACGAGGCCGGCGTCGACACGCTGTTCGACTGCCGGCGCGGCGAGTGCGGGCTGTGCACGCTGGACATCGTTCGCATCGAGGGCCAGGTCGATCATCGCGACGTGTTCTTCAGCGCCCATGAAAGGCAAGCCAATCAGCGCCTGTGCGCCTGCGTCTCGCGGGTCAGCGGCGGTGGCGTGGTGCTCGACTCGGCGTACCGGCCGGATTGAGCGCAGCCAGCGGATGATCCCCAATTGCCGCGCCGCGTGCGACGACGCACCATCCCGTTGACCGGCATCGCCAAGCTTCTGTTCACCCCCCGCCTGACCCCAACCCTCACCCTTCCTGCGGAGACCAGCCCATGAACCCCCAACGCACCACCCCCCTGCGCGGCCTTGCCGCCGCCGCCCTGGCCCTCGGCTTCGGCCTCACGGCGGCACCCGCCATCGCGGCCGACACCGACCCGATCAAGATCGGCCTCGTCCTGCCCATGACCGGCCAGCAAGCCTCGACCGGGCGCCAGATCGACGCCGCGGTCAAGCTCTATTTGGCGCAGAACAACCCGGTCATCAACGGGCGCAAGGTGGAAGTGATCGTCAAGGACGACGCCGGCACGCCCGACACCACGCGCCGGCTGGCGCAGGAGCTGGTGGTCAACGACAAGGTCGTCGCGTTGGCCGGCTTCGGCATCACGCCGTCGGCGCTGGCCACGGCGCCGATCGCGACCCAGTCGAAGACACCGATGGTCGTGATGGCCGCGGCCACCTCGGCCATCACCGAGGCCTCGCCGTTCGTCGTGCGGACCAGCTTCACGCTGCCGCAGGCCGCGGTGGCGATGGCCGAGTGGGCGAACAAGAACAAGATCAAGAAGGTCGTCACGCTGGTCAGCGACTACGGGCCGGGCATCGACGCCGAAAAATATTTCTCCGAGCGGCTGGCGCTCAACGGCGGTGTGGTCGTGGAAAAACTGCGCACGCCGCTGCGCGCGCCCGATTTCGCGCCGGTGTTGCAGAAGGTGCGCGACGCCAGCCCCGAGGCGCTGTTCGTGTTCCTGCCCTCGGGCCAGGGTGCGGCGTTCATGAAGCAGTTTGCCGAGCGCGGGCTCGACAAGGCCGGCATCCGCCTGATCGCGACCGGCGACGTGACCGACGACGACCAGTTGGCCGACATGGGCGAGGTGGCGATGGGCGTGGTGACCTCGCACCACTATTCGGCGAACCACAAGTCGGCGGCGAACCATAAGTTCGTCGAGGCCTTCAAGAAGGCCAACAACGGGATGCGGCCGAACTTCATGGCGGTGGGCGGTTATGACGGCATGCGCGTGATCGTTGACGCCTTGAAGACGACCAAGGGTGTGGGCGGTGAGGCGCTGCTGGCCGCCATGAAAGGCCAGGTCTTCGAGAGCCCGCGCGGCCCGGTGCTGATCGACGCGCAGACGCGCGACATCGTGCAGGACATCTACATCCGCAAGGTCGAGAAGGTGGATGGGCAGCTTTACAACGTCGAGTTCGACGTGCAAAAGGCGGTGAAGGACCCCGGCAAGGCGAAGTGATTGGAGCGCATCCGCGGCGGGATGAGGCCGACGCTTTGAAGACACCACAGCGCACAGCCGGAAGCGGGGTCGCCGACGGAGTGAATGAGAATTGGCTGAACGGAGTCGGCGTCCCCGCTTCCGGCTGTGCGCCGTGGCGTCTTCAAAGCGTCGGCCTCATCCCGCCGCGGATGCGCTCCAATCACTTCGCCTTGCCGGGGTC
>JANOVJ010000738.1:0-1548 GCA_031417295.1 bacterium
TCCTGCGGCTGCGAGCGGTCGGGCTCGGCCACCTGCAGCCAGGGCAGCGCCAAGCACACCACCACGCTCACGCCCATCACCCGGTGCAGGATGCGCTTGAAGCGCCGTTCGTCGTCGGCCGATACCGCCCACGCAAAAACCGGCGCGCGAAACGAAACTGCGGCCACCGCGCTCATCAGAGGTCCCTCCGCCGCACCGCGAACGACACGTCGCTGAAGTTCGCCCGCGCCGCGGTGAACATCACCTTCCTCAGCAACTGGTAGGGAATGTCCTTGTCGCCCATGATCGTCACGGCCTTGCTCTGCGCCTCGTTCTCCTTGCGCACGACCTGCCGGTTGGCTTGCAAGTCAAGCTCGGCCTTCAGCGGCTCGATCAGGTCGCCCGGCCTGGCCAGCACCTCGGCCACCGACGCGATGCGCCGGCCTTCGACCAGGATTTCCTGGCCACTCACGATCACCACCACCGTCTCGCGCGGGCTCTTCTCGGCCACCGACTCGGGCAGTTGCACCGCCTTCGGGCTCGGCAGCACCTCGACGCCGGTCGCGTTGGAAAGCAGGAAGAAGATCAGGATCGTGAACACATCGATCAGCGACACCAGGTTCATGTCGACCATGTTCTGGTTGCGCCCCTTGCGCTCGGCGCGGCGTTGCAGCGGAGTGAGTTTCATGGTGATGATGACGGGGTTCGCCGGCTCACTTTTTTGCTACCCGGATCGGCGCGTCGCCGATCGAGATGTTGGGGAACAGCTCGGTGCTCGTGACCACCTTGCCCTGCACGCTGTGGCTTGAGCGCACCACGTCCATCACCTGCACCAGGCTGTCGTAGGGCGTGTTCGGTTCGGCCAGCAGCGTGGCTTCGGTCTTGTCGGGAAAGCGCGTCTTCAACTGCAACATCACCGCCGACAGCGTTTGCAGGTCGTGGCCGCCGCCGTTCGTGTTGGCGATGCGCTTGATGAGCCCGCCGATGCGGTCGCCCACCTCCAGCGCATCGGCACGCATCACCACTTCGAGCTGCAGCTTGTCGGCCGTGAGCTGCTCGACGCCCGAGGTCTGCGCCGGCAGCGTGAGGTCGATCACCGAGAGCCGCGAGAACACGGCGGTGGACAACAGGAACGGCACCAGCACCACGATCAGGTTGATGAACGCGGTGATCTCCAGATGGGCCGCGGTCTTGCGCAGGCGTCGGACGCGCATGGTCAGGTCTCCCGGCGTGTGGCTTGAATGCGCGGGCGGCCCATCACGGGCGCGCTGCGGCCTGCTCGGCCCGCAAGCGCTGCACCAGGTTCAGGAAGCTGATCTTGGCCGCCTCCAGCCCGTCGACGATCTCGCTCGTCTTGGCTTGCAGGAACGAGTGGATCAGCAGGAACGGGATCGCCACCATCAGCGCGAACGCGGTGTTGTTCATCGCGATCGAGATGCTGGCCGAGAGCAGCTCGGCCTTCTCGGCCGGGTTCACCTGCGCCACCGCGGTGAAGCCCTTGATCAGGCCGATGATGGTGCCGAGCAGGCCGACCAGCGTGATCACGTTGGCGAAGGTCGCGATGTAGTG
>JANOVJ010000739.1:0-14681 GCA_031417295.1 bacterium
CTGCGAGCGCGAGGTCTGGGACCGCTGCATCAACACCAGCGACCGGACGCGGGTCGAGATCGACATGGAGCAGCGCTTCCCCACGCCCTTCCGCAAAGAGGTGTTGGCTCGCTCGCGCGACATCGGGCTCGACCCGGCCTACGTTTATGGCCTGATTCGTCAGGAGTCGCGCTTCATCATGGACGCGCGCTCGGGCGTGGGTGCTTCAGGCCTGATGCAGATCATGCCGACCACGGCCAAGTGGACGGCCAAGAAGATCGGCCTCGACTACAGCCCCGACCTGTTGACTGACCGCGAGACCAATATCAAGCTCGGTACCGGCTACCTGAAGCTGGTGCTCGACGATTTTGCGGGCTCGCAGGCGATGGCGGCAGCGGCCTACAACGCCGGGCCGAGCCGCCCCCGGCGCTGGCGCGATGGCCCTTCTCTGGAGGCGGCCATCTGGGCCGAGAACATCCCGTTCACCGAGACGCGCGACTATGTGAAGAAGGTGCTTTCCAATGCCACCTTCTATGCGGCACTGTTGGACGGCGGAGCCCCATCACTGAAGGTTCGCCTCGGGCGGCCCATCGGGCCGCGCGAGGGCAATGCCATTCCGGCCGACAAGGAACTGCCATGAGGCACAACGCCGGCCGGGTTTCTCGACCTGTTCACCAACCGATCTTTCAATGAGCAACATCCTTGTCCTTGGCGGCAGCGGTTTCGTCGGCAGCGTGCTGTGCGAGAAGCTGGTCAGCCGCGCCAGTGGTGGTGGCGGTCGCGTGAGCGTGCCCAGCCGTCGCCCGGCACGGGCCAAACACCTCCAGACCTTGCCGACGGTTGAGGTCGTGCAGGCTGACGTGCATGACGAAGCCCAACTGGCGCGACTGGTGGCCGGCCGCGACGCGGTGGTGAACCTGATTGCAATCCTGCACGGCAGCGAGGCCGATTTCGAGCGTGCCCACGTGGTGCTGCCGCGCCGGCTGGCGCAGGCCTGCACGGCAGCTGGCGTGCGTCGGCTGGTGCACGTGAGCGCTCTCGGCGCCGACCTGCAGGCGCCGTCGATGTACCTGCGATCCAAGGCCGCCGGCGAGTCCGCGCTGGAGCAGGCCGGGTTGGCGCTCACGATGCTGAGGCCGTCGGTCATCTTCGGCGCCGGCGACCGCTTTCTGAACCTTTTCGCCCGGCTGCAGGCGGTCTTTCCGGTGATGCCGCTGGCCGGGGCCAAAGCCCGGTTTCAGCCGGTCTGGGTCGACGACGTTGCCGAGGCGATCGTGCGCGCGCTGGACGACCCTGCAGCCGTCGGCCTGACACTGGAGTGCACTGGCCCGCAGGTCTATACCCTGGCCGAGCTGGTGCGGCTTGCCGGCCGCTGGTCGGGGCATGAACGGCCGGTGCTGGCGCTACCGGATGCGCTGGGCCGCCTTCAGGCGTGGATGATGGAACGGCTGCCGGGTGAGCCGCTGATGTCGCGCGACAACATCCGCTCGATGCAGGTACCGAACGTTGCCAGCGGCCACCGGCCCGGCTTGGCGCAGCTTGGAATCGAGGCCACTGCGTTGGAGGCCATCGGCCCCCGTCTTTGGGGTGCCGATGCCGAGCCCGACCGCAGGAACCGCTGGCGCGCCGAGGCTCGTTCAGGCTGATGCGGTGTGGGCAGTGGAGCGATTCGAGCGGTGGGTGGCTGTGGCCGGGGTTGTCGGTAGGCTGTGACGCCACACAACCGAGTGCTGTGGTACCGCCCCATGTCAGCACCCACGTCCGTGCCTCGCTGTCGCGTCGGCCCAGGCCGCGGGTGCTCCGTCGGGGACCGAATTCCGAAGGCACGATCGGCTGCCTCTGACGACGAGCGGTTCGAACCAGAGCGCCCGGCCAAGACATCGACAGTCAATGCACTGCGGGCTGAACCTGGCGGCCCCTGCCCGACGAGTTCCCAAGGGCTGAACGCTGCGTGAGGTCGACGCATGGGCTCGACCCGGTACAGACGTGAAAAAGCGGGCCGAAGCCCGCTTTCTGTGACCAGACGAACCGTCCCGGTCGATCAGCCAGCCTTGCGACGGACGGCGATGAAGCCCATCACGCCCAGACCAGCCAACATCAGGGCGTACGTTTCCGGTTCCGGAACCGCGCTGGTGATGGTCAAGGCGCCGCCGTAGCTGCCGCCCGGCTTGGCACCGGACAGGAAGTCGAACGTGACCTTCATGTCACCGCCACCGAAAGCGCCCGAGCCGTAGACGATCTTCGAAGTCAGGTTACCAAGGCCGTCGCTGTTGAACATGCCCTTGCTGATCGAGATGTTTCCGGTGCTGGTGACCGAAGCTTCGAAGTTGTACACGCCAGCGGCCAGGTTGCCTGCGTCCCACACGATCGAGCCGGCGCCGGCCGAGCTGAAGGTGCCACTGAAGCTGTCCGTGAAGACGATATCGCCGTAGGCAGCGAAACTGCCCGTGGACGCGAGAGCGATTGCGCTGGCGATCGCGAGTTGCTTGAATTTCATGAGATTCTCCTGAATTAATGACCGACCCACCACGTGACTCAAATCACGATGGTGAAAGTATGACCGAACCCAACAAGCTGCCCACCCCCTGACTGAGGGGTTGCGCCTTCAAACAAGCCCGGAAGTCGCCCTTCCCCCTAACTTGAGGTCAGATCGAGGCTCTTCGGTATGACAAGCGATGTGGCTGGCGGGTGCAAAAAGTTACAACTTCAGCACTAGTGTAACCGGATGAGCACGAATCGAACGAGGGCGGAGAACCATGTCGACCGCGCCGTCCCCTCGTTCTGACTTCCGTGCGCAGGCTGCGGCCGCATACCTGTCCCCAGCGGCTGTTCAGGCGGACCGGCGACGGCGGGCCACGAACCCCATCGCGCCCAGCCCGGCCAGCATCAATGCATACGACTCGGGCTCCGGAACGGCCGAGATATTGATGTTGCCGCCATAGCTGCCCGACTTGGCCAGGCCGTTCACATAGCCTTCAACCGACAAGGTGTAGTTGCCAGCCGACAGGCGCACGACATCCAGCGCCCAGATTTCGAGGGCGTCGCTCGACCCCGCCACGGTCGAGAAGCTGAAGGGGCCGCTCGGGCCGGTCAGCGTGATGGCCTTGAAGTCCCAGTCGTTGCGGCCCAGCTTGATCGAAATCGCGCTGGCGTTGGTGTCGTACTGCGCGTCGAGGGAGAACGTGAACACGTCGGTAATCAGGCCGGGCGATGCGGCATCGGTGGCGCTGAAACCGGCCGTGCCGTCGAGGAACGTGATCGGCCCGCCGCCGGCGAACGCGCCAACGGTGCCAAACGCAAGTGCTGCGGCGATTGCAATGGATTTGAATTTCATGGGAACTCCTTGGATGAGGTTGGGTGGCCGGCGCATCGAAGAGGAATGTCGATGGCACGGAACGGGTTGTATCCAAGGCTGTGCGCCCGGTGCACCCCGCGCCCAGGGGGTTGCTGCGGTGCAACACCACCGATGCGCGGCTTGTCGTGTGTTCCGTCACGCCCGGCGCCAACGGCCATGCCGTTGACGCTCGCCTCATCAGGCTTGAACGGGTCGGCAAGGCCTGTCGCCGGCCAGACGGGGATCTAATTGACAATTAGATAGTTGATATATAAAGTATCGGCAAGGGCTCGGCAGGTCGAGCATCAATCTGGAAGCGAGCCATGAAGATCGTCTGCATCGGTGGTGGGCCGGCCGGCCTGTACTTTGCGCTGCTGATGAAGAAGCAGGACCCGCAGCACGACATCAGCGTCATCGAGCGCAACCTGGCCTACGACACGTTTGGCTGGGGCGTGGTGTTCTCCGACGCCACGATGGAGAACATGCGCACCTGGGACCCGGCCACGGCTGCCACCATCCAGCAGGCGTTCAACCACTGGGACGACATCGAGCTGCACTTCAAGGGCCGGGTCATCCGCAGCGGCGGCCACGGTTTCGTGGGCATCGGGCGCAAGAAGCTGCTCAACATCCTGCAGGCACGCTGCGAGGAACTTGGCGTCAAGCTCGTCTTCGAGCGCGACGTCGCCGCCGACAGCGAGTACGCCGACGCCGACCTGGTGATTGCTTCGGACGGCATCAACTCGCGCATCCGCGGCCAGCACGCCGCCGTGTTCAAACCCGACATCGTCACGCGCCCGAACCGCTTCATCTGGCTCGGCACGCACAAGCTCTACGACGCCTTCAACTTCCTGTTCGAGAAAACGGAACACGGCTGGTTTCAAGCCCACGTGTACCGCTTCGACGACACCACCACCACCTTCATCGTCGAGACGCCCGAGCAAGTGTGGAAGGCGCACGGCCTGGACGAGGCCGACCCAACGCAGTCGATCGCCTTCTGCGAACAGCTCTTCGCCGCCAACCTGCAGGGCGCGAAGCTGATGACGAACGCCCGCCATCTGCGCGGCTCGGCCTGGCTCAATTTCCAGCGCATCAAGTGCGAGCAGTGGTGGCATTTCAACGGCCGCAACCACGTGGTGCTGATGGGCGACGCGGTGCACACGGCGCACTTCGCGATCGGCTCGGGCACCAAGCTCGCGATCGAAGACGCGATCGAGCTGGCGCGGCAGTTCACCGAGATCGGCGCCTCGGCCGCGCACATCCCCGCCGTGTTGGCGCGCTACCAGGCGCTGCGCAATGTGGACGTGCTCAAGCTGCAGAACGCCGCCTGGAATGCGATGGAGTGGTTCGAGGCCGTCGGCCACCGCTATGCCGACACACTGCCGCCAGAGCAGTTCATGTATTCGATGCTGACCCGCTCGCAGCGCATCTCGCACGAGAACCTGCGCCTGCGCGACAGCACCTGGCTCGGCGGTTTCGAGCGCTGGTTCGCTGAGCAGGCCGCGCTGCAAAGCGGGCTTCCCGCCGGTGATTCGGCCCGTGCCGGCACGGCCTCGGCTACGGCGGCCGCCGCCGCCACGGCCGCCGCGCCACCGCCGATGTTCACGCCCTACAAGTTGCGCAGCGTGGTGTTGAAGAACCGCGTCGTCGTGTCGCCGATGGCGCAGTACTCGTGCATCGATGGCATGCCTGGCGAGCACCACCTCGTTCACCTCGGGGCCCGGGCGATGGGCGGCGCCGGCATGGTGGTGGCCGAGATGACCTGTCCGTCTCCCGACGCGCGCATCACGCCGCAGTGCCCAGGCCTGTGGAACGAAGCCCAGCGCGATGCCTGGAAGCGCATCGTTGGCTACGTGCACCGCGAGACCGATGCCCGGATCGCGATCCAGCTCGGCCACGCCGGGCCCAAGGGCTCGACCAGCGCGCCGTGGGAAGGCGCGGGCGCCGACCGGCCGCTGGCCGAAGGCAACTGGCCGCTGATCGCCGCCTCGGCGCAGCCGTATCTCGAAGACGGCGGTCAGGTTCCGCGCGCGATGACCCGCGCCGACATGAACCGCGTCCGCGACGACTTCGTCCGTGCCACCCGCTTCGCCGCCGAGGCCGGCTTCGACTGGCTCGAACTCCACTGCGCCCACGGCTACCTGCTGTCGAGCTTCATTTCGCCGCTCACCAACCGCCGCGGCGACGAGTACGGCGGCCCACTCGCCGATCGGCTTCGCTACCCGCTGGAAGTGTTTGCCGCGGTGCGCGAAGTCTGGCCCGCGCAGCTGCCAATCGCGGTTCGCATCTCGGCCCACGACTGGGTCGAAGGCGGCGTTGCGCCCGACGATGCGGTCGAGATCGCCCGCCACTTCAAGGCGGCTGGCGTCGACATGATCGATTGCTCGTCGGGCCAGGTCAGCGCCGAGCAAAAGCCAACCTATGGCCGGATGTACCAAACGCCGTTCGCTGACCGCGTTCGCAACGAGGCCGGCATCGCAACGCTCGCTGTCGGCGCGATTTCCGAGGCCGACCACATCAACAGCATCATCGCTGCCGGCCGGGCCGATCTCTGCGCGGTCGGGCGGCCGCACCTGGCCAACCCGGCGTGGACGCTGATGGAAGCCGCTCGCATCGGCTACCTGGCCCAGCCGTGGCCGAAGCAGTACCTCGCGGCCAAGACGCAGCTTGAGCGCAACCTCGAGCGCGAGCGTGCGCTGGCGGGCATCGCGGTTGCGGCCGCCGACAAGGACCTGGCGTGAAATGGCCGCAATCTCATCGGGTTCGCTGCCCCCGAGGGGCGCGTCAGCGCCTTCGGGCGGCCGGGCGACACCAGGATGAAACTGCCCCAAGCTCACTTCGTTCGCGGCCCCCGAGGGGCGCGTCAGCGCCTTCGCGCGGCCGGGCGACACTGACATGAAGCCAGCAAAAGCGGCCCGCCCGCCCCGGCTCGACTTGCTCAAGCTGCTGGGGGTCGACAGCATCGGCCACGAGGCGCGTGCCGCTTCGGGCGATCACCTGGCGCTGAAGGTCTGGCTGCGCCTGCTCGCCTGCAGCACGCAGATCGAGACCGAAATCCGCAAGCGCCTGCGCAGCCGCTTCGGCATGACGCTGCCGCGCTTCGACTACCTGGCGCAGTTGTACCGTCACCCCGACGGCCTGCAGATGAATGTGCTGTCACGCTACCTGATGGTGACCGGCGGCAACGTGACCGGCCTGACCGACGAGCTGGAAAAGAGCGGCCTCGTGGTGCGCGAACACAACCCGAACGACCGCCGCTCTTTCCGCGTCAACCTCACGCCCCCGGGCCGGCGCGCGTTCGAGCGCATTGCCGCCGAACACGAACGCTGGCTGGTCGAGTTGCTGGCGGGCGTGAGTCCGGCCGGCCAGGAAACCCTGTTCGAGCAGCTCGGCGAGTTGCGGGTGCAACTTGCCAAGAGCCAGGCGGACATGAACGACAACGCAAAGGAAGCCGCATGAGTGACGACACCCCGCAACGGATGGACCCCGCGCTGGCCCGAGGCAACCGCTTCGAAGCCCGCAGCTACGCAGCCCGGCACTTCCTCTGGCAAGTGGCCGACGGCGTGGCCACGCTCACGCTGAACCGGCCCGAGCGCAAGAACCCGATCACCTTCGATTCCTACGCCGAGATGCGCGACCTGTTCGGTCGGCTCCGCCACGCCAGCGATGTGCACGCCGTGGTGCTGCATGGCGCCGGCGGCAACTTCTGCTCCGGCGGCGATGTGCATGAAATCATCGGCCCGTTGATCGAGCTCAAGGCGCCCGAACTGCTGCTGTTCACGCGCATGACGGGCGAGCTCGTCAAGGCGATGCGCCACTGCCCGCAGCCCATCGTTGCCGCCATCGACGGCATCTGTGCCGGGGCCGGCGCGATCCTGGCGATGGCGTCGGACATGCGCTTCGGCACCGCGCGCAGCAAGACCGCGTTCCTGTTCAACCGCGTCGGCCTGGCCGGCTGCGACATGGGCGCTTGCAGCATCCTGCCGCGCATCGTCGGGCAGGGCCGGGCGTCGGAGCTGCTCTTCACCGGCCGCGCGCTCGGCGGCGCCGAGGCGTTGGCCTGGGGCTTCCTGAACCGCCTGTGCGAACCCGAGGCGGTGCTGCTCGATGCGCAGGCGCTGGCCACCGAACTGGCGCAGGGTCCGACGTTTGCCAACGGCATCACCAAGACCATGCTGCACCAGGAGTGGACGATGGGCATCGACCAGGCGATCGAAGCCGAAGCGCAGGCGCAGGCGCTGTGCATGTTGACCGAAGATTTTTCTCGGGCGTATCACGCCTTCGTGGCGCGGCAGAAGCCGGTGTTCGAAGGCAACTGAAGACCACTGTCGGCAACTTGGCAAAGGGCATCGAATGAGCGACAAGCGATACCTCGACTGGCCGTTTCTCGGCGACAGCCACCGCGCCCTGGCGCGTTCCCTGGACGCCTGGGCTGCGGCCAACCTCGGCCCTGCGCACGGCCCCAATGTGGACGCCGAGTGCAAGGCCTTGGTGCAGTCTCTCGGCGGTGCCGGCTGGCTGCGCCATGCGGTGGCGGGGCAGGCTTTCGGCGGCACGACCGATGAGCTCGACACGCGCGCGCTGTGCCTCATCCGCGAGACGCTGGCGCGTCACTCGGGCCTCGCCGATTTCGCGTTCGCGATGCAGGGCCTGGGCTCGGGTGCGATCTCGCTTGTCGGCACGCCCGAGCAGAAGCAGCGCTACCTCACGCGCGTGGCGCGGGGCGAGGCGATCGCCGCGTTTGCGTTGTCCGAGCCCGAGGCCGGCTCCGACGTTGCAGCGATGGCCTGCGCCGGTCGCGTCGAAGGCGATCAGGTCGTGATCGACGGCCAGAAGACCTGGATCTCCAACGGCGGTATCGCCGACTTCTACGTCGTGTTCGTGCGCACGGGCGAAGCCCCCGGCGCACGCGGCATCTCGGCCTTCATCGTCGATGCCGACACGCCGGGCCTGGAGATCGCCGAGCGCATCAACGTCATTGCGCCGCACCCGCTGGCGCGGCTGCGTTTCACGAACTGCCGCGTTCCTTTGAGCCAGCGCGTCGGCGAGGCCGGGCAGGGCTTCAAGGTCGCGATGCGCACGCTCGACGTGTTCCGCACTTCGGTGGCTGCCGCCGCGCTCGGCTTCGCCCGCCGCGCGCTCGACGAAGCGCTGGCCCGCGCCACGCAACGCCGCATGTTCAACCAGGCGCTGGCCGACTTCCAGCTCACCCAGGCCAAGCTGGCACAGATGGCGACCACGATCGACAGCGCCGCGCTGCTCGTCTACCGCGCGGCGTGGATGCGCGACCAGGGCCATAACGTGACGCGCGAGGCCGCGATGGCCAAGATGGTGGCCACCGAAGGCGCGCAGAAAGTGATCGACGACGCGGTGCAGATTTTCGGCGGCCTGGGCGTGGTGAGCGAACAGCCGGTCGAGCGGCTGTACCGCGAGATCCGCTCGCTGCGCATCTACGAGGGCGCGACCGAAGTCCAGCAACTCATCATCGCGCGCGACATGCTGAAGGAGTTTGCTGTTGGTGCGGCCGAGTCAGGGCAGGCCGAGCGCCGGGCCGCTCCCAAGTCGGCCCGCGGCCCCTCGGGGGACAGCACGACGTACTCGTCGGGCGAGGGGCAGTCGTCATGACGGCGCACATCGATACCTTCGCCTGCGACCACCTGCCGCCTGTCGAGCAGCAACCCGAGTTCCTGTTCGAGCTGCCGGAACTGCAATTCCCGTCGCAGCTCAACTGCGCCAGCGAGTTGCTCGACCGCTGGGTTGCTGCGGGGCAGGGCGATCGGCTCTGCCTTCGTGCGCCGGGCGGCCTGCGCTGGACCTACGCCGACCTTCAGCAACGCGCCAACCGCATCGCCAACCTGCTGGTGAACGAGATGGGCCTGGTGCCCGGCAACCGCGTGCTGCTGCGCGCGCCGAACAACCCGATGCTCGTCGCCTGCTGGTTCGCGGTGGTGAAGGCCGGCGCCATTGCCGTTGCGACGATGCCGCTGCTGCGCGCGAAGGAACTGGCGCAGATCATCGACAAAGGCCAGGTCACCCACGCGCTGTGCGACCGGAACCTGGCCGAGGAACTGCGCGCCGCGATGCGCGACCGGCCGCTGCTGTCGCAGGCCCGGTTCTTCAACGATGCCTCCGACGCCGGCCTCGAAGCCGCCATGGCGCGCCACGCCGACACCTTCGCCAACGTCGCGACCGCCGCCGACGACACCTGCATGTTCGCCTTCACCTCCGGCACCACCGGCCAGCCGAAAGCGACGATGCATTTCCACCGCGACGTGATGGCCGCCTGCGCCTGCTGGCCACGCCATGTGCTGCGGCCGCGCGCGGACGATGTGTTTCTGGGCAGCCCGCCGCTGGCCTTCACCTTCGGCCTCGGCGGCCTGGTGCTGTTCCCGATGAGCGTGGGCGCGTCGGCCGTGCTGCTCGAAAAGGCGGCACCGCTGGCGCTGCTCGAAGCCATCCCCGCGTACGGCGTCACGGTGCTCGTCACGGCGCCCACCTCGTACCGCGCGATGGTCGAGCCCGCGCGAGCGCTGCGCCTCGCCGCGCCCCAGGGCGGCCCGCTGCGCCAGTGCGTTTCGGCCGGCGAGGTGTTGCCCGCGGCGACCCGCGCGCTGTGGAAGGGCGCGACCGGCATCGAGCTGATCGACGGCATCGGCGCGACCGAGATGCTGCACATCTTCATCTCCGCCGACGAAGCCCACGCCCGGCCCGGCGCCACCGGCACCGTCGTGCCGGGCTACCGTGCCTGCGTGATGGACGATGCGGGGCAGCCGGTGCCGGTCGGCACGGTCGGCAAGCTCGCCGTCAAGGGCCCGACCGGCTGTCGCTACCTGGCCGACGCGCGCCAGGCCCACTACGTGAAAGACGGCTGGAACTACACCGGCGACGCCTACCTGATGGACGCCGATGGCTACTTCCACTACCAGGCGCGCACCGACGACATGATCATCTCGGCCGGCTACAACATCGGCGCACCGGAAGTTGAAGAGGCGTTGATGCAGCACCCGGCCGTGGCCGAGTGCGCGGTCGTCGGCGTGGCCGATGAAGAGCGCGGGCAGATCGTCAAGGCCTTCGTCGTGCTGCGCGCCGGGCACGAGGCGAACGAAGCGCTGGCGCGGGCGCTGCAGGATTTCGTCAAGCAGGCCATCGCGCCCTACAAATACCCGCGCGCGATCGAGTTCCGCGGCCAGTTGCCGCGCACCGAGACCGGCAAGCTGCAGCGCTTTCGCCTGCGCGAGCCGGCGTGAGCGGGCATGCAAACGCGGGCACACTTCAGCCATCGAAGGAAAGACGAGCCATGAAGATTCTGCAACCGCCCGGCTGGCCGCGCCCCAAGGGCTACAGCAACGGCGTGATGGCGCAGGGCCGCACGGTCCATGTCGCCGGGATGATCGGCTGGGACGCCGAGGGCCGCTTTCCCGCGGCCGACATGGCCGGGCAGGCGCGCCAGGCGCTGCTCAACATCCGCGCCGTGCTCGACGAGGCCGGCGCGCGGCCCGAACACATCGTGCGCATGACCTGGTATGTGACCGACAAACGCGAATACCTGGCGCAGTCGCGTGAGATCGGTGCCGCGTTTCGCGAACTGATCGGCAGCTTCAACGCGGCCATGACGGCGGTGGAAGTGAGCGCGCTGATGGAAGACCAGGCCAAGGTCGAGATCGAAGTCACCGCAGTCATTCCCGAGGGAGAATGACGATTCGACGCCGCATTCGGGGCTTCGCCCAGAGGGCGCTCCTTGCCCCTTGGGGGCGGCCTCGCAAGGACTGAGCACCATGAGTTTCGATCCGCACGCCAGCGAACTTTGCATCGCCGTTGTCGGCACCGGGGCCATGGGCCGCGGCATTGCGCAGATCGCCGCGCAGGCCGGCATCACCGTGCTGCTCCATGATGCGGCGGCCGGCGCGGCAGGCAAGGCCCGCGTGGCGCTGGCGGCCACCTTCGACACCCTGGCCGCCAAGGGCAAGCTGAGCGCCGGCGAGGCATCGAACGCCGCCGCGCGCCTGCGCGTCGTCGAGCGGCTGGGCGAAATGGCTGGTGCGTCGCTCGTCATCGAAGCGATCGTCGAAGACCTCGACGCCAAGCGCGCGCTGTTCCGTGAACTCGAAGGCGTGGTGGCGGACACCTGCGTGCTGGCCACCAACACCTCGTCGCTCTCGGTCACCGCCATCGCCGCCGGCTGCGCCCGTCCGAAGCGCGTGGTCGGCTTCCACTTCTTCAACCCGGTGCCGTTGATGAGGGTCGTCGAAGTCATCGACGGCGTTCGTGGCGAACCGGCCGTGGGCGACGCGATGATGGCGCTCGCCCGGCGCATCGGCCACCTGCCGGTGCGGGCGAAAGACACCCCGGGCTTCATCGTCAACCATGCCGGGCGCGGCTTCGGCACCGAGGCGCTGCGGTTGCTCGGCGAGAACGTTGCCGAGCCGCACGTCATCGACGCGGTGTTGCGCGAGCAGGCCGGCTTCAAGCTCGGCCCGTTCGAGCTGCTCGACCTGACCGGGCTCGATGTCTCGGTGCCGGTGATGGAGTCGATCTACCACCAGTATTTTGAAGAGCCGCGGTTCCGGCCCTCGCCGCTGGCGGCGCAGCGCCGCGTGGCCGGGCTGTTCGGGCGCAAGTCGGGCGAGGGCTACTACCGCTACGTTGACGGCCGCGCCGTGCCGGTCGCTGCAGCCCCCGTGCCGGCGGCGCGGCCGGCCAGCGTCTGGGTCAGCCCGGCCGAGCCTTCGCTCGCGGCAGCCGCCCGCGAGCTGCTGGCGTCGCTGGGCTGCGTTGCCGAGTCCGGCGAACGCCCCAGCAGCGAGGCGCTGTGCATCGTCACGCCGATGGGCGAAGACGTGAGCCACTGCTGCGCCCGCGAATCGCTCGACGCGACGCGCAGCGTCGGCCTCGACATGCTGTTCAGCAACGAGCGGCATCGCAGCCTGATGCTCTCGCCCTTGACGAACGCCGCCATGCGCGACGCGGCACACGGCCTGCTGGCCAGCGACCAGGCCCGCGTCAGCGTCTTGCGCGACAGCGCCGGCCTGGTGGCGCAGCGCGTGGTGGCGGCCATCGTGAACATCGCCTGCGACATCGCGCAGCAGGGCATTGCCGCGCCGGCCGACATCGACCGGGCGGTGACGCTAGGCTTGGGCTACCCGCAGGGCCCGCTGGCCTGGGGCGACAAGCTCGGCGCGGCCACGGTGCTCAAGGTGTTGAACAACATGCTGGCGCTCAGCGGCGACCCTCGCTATCGAGCCTCCCCGTGGCTGCGGCGCCGCGCTGCGCTCGGCGTATCGCTGCTCACGCCTGAATCCTGAACCTCGAACCCCGATCCACGCCCAATTTTCTGGAGACGCTCATGGCCCGCAAATCCGCCGCCTTCCACTGGAACGACCCGCTGCTGCTCGACCAGCAACTGAGCGACGAAGAGCGCCTGGTGCGCGACTCGGCCGCCGCCTACTGTCAAGGCCGGCTCGCCCCGCGCGTGGTCGAAGCCTTTCGCACCGAGACCACCGATGTCGCGATCTTTCGCGAGATGGGCGAACTCGGCCTGCTCGGCCTGACGCTGCCCGAGGTCTATGGCGGCGCGGCGTTGAACTACGTGTGCTATGGCCTCGTGGCGCGCGAGGTCGAACGGGTCGACTCCGGCTACCGCTCGATGATGAGCGTGCAAAGCTCGCTCGTGATGCTGCCGATCTTCGAGTTCGGCACCGAGGCGACGCGGCAGAAATACCTGCCCGGCCTCGCCAAAGGCACATTGATCGGCTGCTTCGGCCTGACCGAACCCGATCACGGCTCCGACCCCGGCAGCATGGTCACCCGCGCCCGCAAGGTGCCCGGCGGCTACAGCCTGACCGGCGCCAAGATGTGGATCAGCAACAGCCCGTTTGCCGACGTGTTCGTGGTCTGGGCCAAGGACGACGAGGGCGCCATCCGCGGCTTCGTCCTCGACAAGGGAACGAAGGGCCTCTCCGCGCCGAAGATCACCGGCAAGGTTGGCCTGCGCGCCAGCACCACCGGCGAAATCGTGATGGACAACGTGTTCTGCCCCGAGGAGAACGCGTTCCCCGAAGTGCGCGGCCTGAGGGGCCCGTTCACCTGCCTCGACTCGGCCCGCTACGGCATTGCCTGGGGCGCGCTCGGCGCGGCCGAGGACTGCTGGCACCGCGCCCGCCAGTACGTGCTCGACCGCAAGCAATTCGGCCGCCCGCTGGCCGCCAACCAGTTGATCCAGAAGAAGCTGGCTGACATGCAGACCGAGATCACGCTCGCGCTGCAGGGCTGCCTGCGCCTGGGCCGGATGAAGGACGAAGGCACGGCAGCGGTGGAGATTACGTCGATCATGAAGCGCAACAGTTGCGGCAAGTCGCTCGACATCGCCCGCCTGGCGCGCGACATGATGGGCGGCAACGGCATCTCAGACGAGTACGGCGTGGCGCGCCACCTGGTGAACCTGGAAGTCGTCAACACCTACGAAGGCACGCACGATGTGCATGCGCTGATCCTGGGGCGGGCGCAGACGGGGATTGCGGCGTTCGCGAACTGATGGGTTGAGTTTCCCGCCGTCGTCTTGATGCGCAAAGCCTCGCTTGGGTGCCCAGCTCCGTTCAGCCAATTCCTATTCACTCCGCTGGGCACCCAAGCAAGGCTTTGCCGGGCCACGTAGTGCATTCGCGACGGCTCGTGCAAGCCCACACCAGCCGGGAGCGGGGTCGCAGCCTACGAGAACAAGAATTGGCCGAACGGAGTCGGCGACCCCGCTTCCGGCTGCGAGCCACCTCGCCTCGGGTCCGCAACAACTCGCCCGCCTGCGCGCAAATCGTTCCTCTGTTACCGTGCGGCCAACAGAAATTCGGAGACACCGCATGACGGTTCTTGAGGATCGCTTGCGCAGGCTGGCACCGGGGATGCTGGCCGGTATCCGGCGCGGCATCGAGAAGGAAAGCCTGCGCACCCAAGCCAGCGGTTCGCTCGCGCTGACGCCGCACCCGGCTGCGCTCGGCTCGGCGCTGACGCACCCGCACATCACCACCGACTACAGCGAATCGCAGCTCGAGCTGATCACCGGCGTGCAGGCCGGCGTCGAGGCCTGCCTCGACGAACTGACACAGGTGCACCAGTTCGTTTACCGCGCGCTCGGCGACGAGATGCTGTGGGTCGGCAGCATGCCCTGCGGCCTGCCGACCGACGAGACGATTCCGATCGGGCGCTACGGATCGTCGAACGTCGGCCGCGCCAAGAGCATCTACCGCATGGGCCTCGGCCACCGTTACGGGCGGCGGATGCTCTTGGCGCGGCCGACGTTCGACGATCCGTAGCGCCCGATCGGAATCGTCTCGTCGGTCGGCAGGCCGCAGGGCATGCTGCCGACCCACAGCATCTCGTC
>JANOVJ010000740.1:0-5216 GCA_031417295.1 bacterium
CGGGCGACGATTTCCTCCTCGCCCGCGTCGGCATCGAAGGCCCAGCCGCCGGGCTGCTTGACGAGCGGGATCGGCATCGGCCAGTCCTCGCTGCCGGTCGACAGGATGGCTTTGGTGTCGCCTTGGAGTTGCACCGCGTGCTTGGTGTCGTAGTTGGCGACGAAGCGGGCCCAGGCCTCGCGGTCTGCAGCGTTGTCGCCCGAGTCGATGATGCGTTCGTGGCCGGGGCCGAGCAGCCGAGCGAGTTGCTTCGCATCGTTGGCGCGCAGCACGGCAACCAACGCCTCGAAGCCGGCTTCCGGTCGCGCGAACAGCGGCTGCGCCGCCTTGGCCGGCTTGGCCGCGGCCGGTGCTGGCGAGCTGGCCGACTGGGCCGCCAGCGGTTGCCCTACGGCCAGCAAGCCAGCCGCGGCGAGGCAGCACAGGCCGCTGCGGCCGAGCCACGGGGAACGTGAGGGATGCGAGTTCGAGTTTTTCTTCATGTCGATTCCTGTCCGATGCGAGGGCGCTGACGGTGGGCTTGGCGACTAGCGTCGCCCGCCGCCACCTCCGCCACGGCCGCCGCCTCCCCCGCTGTGTGACGGGGCCGCGCGGGAGGGCGCACTGCCCATGCTGGAGCGGCCGCGATCGGCGGCAGCACGGGTCTGGCCGCCGTTGCCGCCGGCAAAGGCGCCGCCCTGGTGCTGACCGCCTTGCGCCGGGCCGGCCTTGTGGCTCACCCCGCCAGGCAGTTCGCGGCTCGCACCGGCGTTGTCGCCAGGCCGGTTTGCGGCACCCATATCCCGCGTCGCAGCACCGGCACCGGCACCGCCGCGATCGGGCAGATCGCGAGCGCCGGCACCAGCACCAGCGCCAGCGCCAGCGCCAGCACCAGCACGATCACCACCAGCACCACCACCAAGGTTGCCCGCCCGGTCGCCGGCCGCGCCGCCACGATCACCCGCCTGGCCAGCGCCGCCGCGGTCGGCCAGATTGCCCTGGCCCTTCTTCGCCGCGTCGTTCAGGCCTGCCTTGTCATTCAGCCCCTTGCCGCCAAGCGCGTCGTCGCGGCCGCGGAACGCCTCGCGCGACTGCGCCGCCTGGCGATCGACCTTGGCGTACTTTTCGCGCGAGCTGGCGTCTCGGTACGGCACCGCGCCGCGGTGGTTCACGTTGTGGTTCCAGTTGCTGTTGTTGATGTTGGTGCGGTTGTAGCTGTTGTAGTTGTTGATGTTGATGTTCACGTCGTGGTTGTGCCAGTTCCAGCCACCCCACATCGCCGCGCCGGCCGCGATGCCCGCGCCCCAGAACATGCCGCGCACGAAGGCCGCGCCTGGCGGCGCCCAGTACGCCGGGTAGTAGGGCGGATACGACGGATACCACCACGCGCCGTAGACGACCGTGGGCTGGTACACCGGCACGTAGACGACCTGCGGATTGGTCGGCTGGATCACGATGTACTGCTTGTTGTCCTGCTGCTGGACTTCGACCTTCTGCTGCTCGTTGCTCGTCAGGTTGCCGGCCGTCTTCGCCTTCTGGCGCAGGCTCTGGATCGTGTCCATCACCTGTGCCTGCTGGCCGAGGAAGGCGTCGCCGAGCTTTTGCGTCCAGGCCAGGTCCTGGTTCATGCGGCTCAGCACGTCGGGAAAGGCGGCGAGCGACTTGACGCTTTCGTCCCAGGCCTGCTTTTGCACGGCATCGTCGAGCGCGGTGCCGGTGAGCGAGGCGTTGGCCTTGCGCCAGCGCGCCGCCTCGACGATCTCCAGCGGGTAGGTCGAGGCCATCAGCAACTGCGACAGCAGCGCGTCGGGGTAGAGGGCGATCGGCGCCAGCAGCGAGTCGAGTTCCTCCTGCTTGAAGACCGGCCCCGAGGCCTGCGGTGCCGCGGTGGTTGCGGCCGCCGGGGCGGCGGATTGCGCCTGGGCCAGCGGCACGAAGCCGATCGTGGCAGCCACGATCAAGCTGACGGGGGCATTGAATTTCATCGGTTGGGCTCCGGGAAGTGCGCCGATTCTAGGCGGAGGAAACGGCTGGCCACGCGCCGTGTCGCGGCCTTTGCGCCAGCGGCGTCAAGTGGCGCGGCCGGGCGGCCGCACTATGATCGCGCGGCGCATGAAACTCAACGTCGACATCTACTTCACCCTCGCGCTGGCCTCGCTGGCGCTGGTTGTCGGCTACCTGCTGATCGACCGCATCAAGTTGCTGGCGAGCTACAGCATTCCGGCGGCGGTGGTAGGCGGCTTGCTCTTCGCCGGGCTGTTGACCGTGCTGCGCAGCACGGCCGGCAACGAGGTTGCCTTCGACAGCTCTCTGCTGACGCCGCTGAACATCGCCTTCCTCACCTCGGTCGGCCTCTCGGCCGATGCGCGCGCGCTGGCGCGGGGCGGCAAGACGCTGCTGATCTTTTTCATCGTCGTCGCCGCTGGGCTGGTGATGCAAAACGCGATCGGTGTCTCGATGGCGATGCTGTTCGACCTGAACCCCGTCAACGGCCTGCTCGCCGGCTCGATCACGCTCTCCGGCGGCCACGGCACAGGTGCGGCCTGGGCCGGCAAGTTCTTCGAGGAGCGCAACGTGCAGGGCACGGTGGAGCTGGCCGTGGCGAGTGCGACCTACGGCCTGGTCGCCGGCGGCGTGGTCGGCGGGCCGCTGGCGGGCTGGCTGATCCGGCGCCACAAGCTGCAAGGCAGTGGCGAGCAGGTCGAACTGGATGACAAAACCGCGGCCGACGCCCCGGCGGAAGCGGTGCCGCAGCGCAAGCTGATCGAGACCCTGCTGCTGATGGTCGGATCGATGGCGATCGGCCTGGCGCTGTTCGGCTGGATCGGTAGCGGGCGGATCACGCTGCCGTCGTTCATCTGGGCCTTGCTCGTCGGCGTGGTGCTGCGCAACGGGCTCTCGATCAGCGGCCTCTACCGCATCGACGACCGCGCGCTCGAGCTGCTCGGCGGGCTCTCGCTGTCGCTGTTTCTGGCGATGATCATCATGACCCTGAAGCTGTGGGAACTGATCGACCTGGCCGGGCCGATCCTCGCCATCCTGCTGGTGCAGACGGCGGCGATGCTGTGCTTCGTCGTCTTCATCACCTTTCGCGTGATGGGCAGCAACTACGACGCCGCGCTGCTGGCCACCGGCCACCTCGGCTTCGCGCTCGGCTCCACCGCGACGGCGATGGTCAACGTTCAATCGGTCGCGGCGCGCTTCGGCCATTCGGCGCTGGCGTTCCTCGTGATCCCGGTGATGGGCGCGTTCCTGATCGACATCGCCAACGCGCTGATCATTCAGGGCTTCCTGTGGCTGCCATGGTTCAGCTGGTGATGCGCTGGGCGCTGCTGCTGCTGGCGGCGCTGGCGCTGGCCGGCTGCGCGCGTGAGCCCGATGCCGAGTTCGTGCGCCAGCAAGTCCAGCAGCAGCTCGACGCGGCCCTCGGCGGCCGGGTGCTGCAAATCGAGCAGTTCCGCCGTGCCGGGTCGCAGCAGCTCGCCTCCGGCAACGGCCGGCTGGTCTACTTCAACGCGCAGTTGAAGCTCGCCAGCGCCTACGACTTCACGCAGTGGGACGCGCACAACGTCGGCACGCTGGCCAGCCTGCTCGGCGCCGGGCCGCTGGGCATCAGCGGGCTCAAGGCGGCGGGCAACCAGCCCGGTGACTTGCTGGGCGTTTACGGCAGCGCCGCGTTCGTAGGCGAGGGTGGCAAGGCCTGGCAGCTCATTCCCACCTTGCCGGCGCCGGCGCTGGTCGAGACCGAATCGCCGGCCGCCGCGGGGGCCTCGGTGCGGCCGAGAGCGAAGGAGAGCCCGGAGCCGACCGCTGCCGAGGTGGCCCTGGAGCGGCTGCAGGCCTTGCTCAACCTGAAGCCCGGGCCGACGCTGTCGGCAGCGCAGCGCGACAGCATCGTGACCGAGGCGCTGGACAGCGCCTACCGCAGCGCCCAGGCCCGGCTCACGCGCGCGGCCGACACGATCGTGCTCGCAGGCGGCCCGGTGGGCGGCGAGTACGCGGCGGTGACGAACCTGGTCAACGAACGCGCGCTGCACGCGAACGTTCGTTTCGAGCCGCTGACCCGCGAGGGTAGCGTCGGCAATATCCGCCTGCTGCATGGTGGCGAGGCGCAGTTCGCGCTGGTGCAAAGCGATATCGCTGCCGCAGCCTTTGCCGGCCGCGGCCGCTTCGGCGGTGCGGCGCAATCGGAACTGCGCGCGGTGGCGAGCCTGTTCCCCGAGCCGGTGCAATTGGTGGTGCGGGCGGACGGGCCGATCGCGACGCTCGCCGACCTGAAGGGCAAGCGGGTCGACATCGGCCTGGAGACCTCGGGCACGCGGGCGAACGCGCTGGCCATTCTGGCCGCCAACGGGATGGCGCTCGATGCGCTGGCGGCCACCACCGGCAGCAGCCTGCCCGACGCCGCAGCGCTTCTCGCGGCCGGCAAGATCGACGCGCTGTTCAGCACCGTCCACGCCCCGGCGCGCGCGCTGCAGGCGGTGGCGGCGCGCACGCCGCTGGCGTGGATCGACCTGCTGCCGACCGATGCGCTGCGCGAGTCGGGCCTGTTGCCGCTGAAGTTGCCCGCGCGCACCTACGCCGGGCAGACCGAGCCGGTACAGACGCTGGCCGCGACCGGGCTGCTGGTCACGCGCGCCGACGTGCCGCCGGCGCAGGTCGATGCCATGCTCAAGCTGCTGTTTGCAAGCGGTGGCGCTGGCCGCGTCGAAGGCTCGGCGGTGGCGCAGATCGGCGGCCGCAACGCGCGCGAAGGCGTCAGCATCCCGTGGTATCCGGGGGCCGAAGCATTCCTGGCCCAGTTGCCCGGTGCGAAGCCGCCCGACAAGTAGCCCAGGCGAAGGCGTCGCTGCCCCAGTGGGGCGTGAATGACGGTTTCGCTTTCCCCGCTCTTGATGTCTGATTCGGAGACTCGAATTGAAACACCGCCTGCGCCACCGATTCCTGCGGCCCCTCGCCTCGACAGCCGTCGCCGCGATGGCCCTTTCCAGCGTGATGTCGGCCGTTGCGGCGGATGAAACCAGCGCGCTCGAGAACATGCTGGTCCGCGATAGCGAGACCACGCTCCAGTTCCGCACCTACGCGATGGACCGGCACAAGCCCGGCCCGCTGTTGAACCAGGCCTGGGCCGCGGGCGGCTGGCTGGGCTACCAGTCGGGCTGGCTGGCCGACACGCTGCGCTTCGGCTTGACCGGCTACACCTCGCAGCCGCTGTGGAACCCGGCCGACGCCACCGC
>JANOVJ010000741.1:0-1736 GCA_031417295.1 bacterium
CGGCGCTGCGCCCAACGCCGACAACCTGCTGATGACCGCGTTCGAATCGACCCACATTCCCTCGCTGCAGGGTGCGACGAAGGTGGCGGCGATCGGCTACTACAGCAACTATGGCCGCATGAGCGGCATTGCCGGCGGGCAGTGGACGCAGGCGCTGGCGGTGCCGGCGATCCTGCAAGACCTGAGCGCCGATCAGACTTACAAGCTCTGGTACGGCAACGGCGCGATCAAGGACGCCGACAAGGCGCGCATCGCGCAGATGCTCGTCACCGAGGCGACCGACACGCAGACCTTCATCACGCACTGCAACTACGAGTCGTACAGCTGCGGCAAGTACGTCGCGGGCCTGGCGCGGCTCGCGTTGATCGCCGACCAGCTTGGCGATGTGGCGACGCGCCGCCAGTTGATCGCCTTCATGAAGCAGAACCTGAACCCGTGGTTCGACGGCGCCGACCCGACCGACCCCGACATCGCGAAGAAGACCGATCCGAGCAACCCGATCTTCGACTATTTCATCTACGACCGGACCAACAAGGGGCTGGTCACCGTGCGCCCCTACAACCGCCGGCAGTACGACGACGACTTCTACAACATCGTCTACACCGACCACATGTTCCACTACGGCTACTTCATCTACGCCAGCGCGGTGATCGCCCGGCTCGACGAAGACTCCGCGTGGTTCACGAAGTACCAACCGTACGTCGAACTGCTGGTGCGCGACATCGCCAACACCGGCGCCGACGACCCCTACTTTCCGCTGGCCCGCACCTTCGACTGGTTCAAGATGCAGAACCAGGCCGACTCCGGGCCGACCGCGAACGGCCCGAACACCGAGTCGTCGAGCGAATCGATCAACTCCAACTACGCGCTCGCGCTCTGGGGCGATGTCACCGGCAACGCCAACCTGAAGGCGGTGGCTGCGGTGATGACCGCCGCGGAGATCCGCACCGCGCAAGCGTGGTACCAGGTGACGCCGCAGACCTCGGTGTTCCGCCCCGATGGCGAGCTGGTCGGCGTGGTGCCGGTGACGGTCGACATCCAGACGCCCGCCGGCCCGGCGCAGACCGTGCTCGACATGAACGCGGACATCGCGCGCGGCATCGTCTGGAGCCAGATCACCGAGCACAACATCTTCTTCGGCCCGCGCAAGCACTACCTCGTGGGCATCCAGGTGCTGCCGGTGACGCCGATCTCGGAGTACGTGCTGTCCAAGACCTGGGCCAAGGCGCACGAGCCCGCGCTGCTGGCGCTGGAAGCCCTGGCGACCGCGAACTACACGCTCGCGATCTCGCAGGTGCCCGGGCCGGCTTCCGAGTGCAGCGTCTTCGCGCAGAAGACACCCGCCGACGCGAACCCGCCGAACACGTTCAACTGGGGCGGCGGCTGCGCGGCCGCGGCGCGGGTCGAGAACGCGTGGCGGCAGATACTCGTCTCGCTGAACGGCGTCAACGACCCTGCGGGCAGCTACGACCGCTTCGTCGCGTTGGTCGACAAGAGCGTCACCGAAGCCGCGAACTTCACCAACGTGCTCAGCAACCCGAGCGTGAACCCGGGCTCATCGACCGACGCCCAAGGCTCGAAGCCGGATCTGCTGCGGCAGACGAGCACACCGTCGACGAACACCAATGTGATGTGGTGGCTCTCGTCGCAGAAGCCCTAGGGACGGGCTCATATCAAGGCCCGCAGCGCGTCGCTATCGGACTACATCAAACCCATGGGCGTCAGCGTCCGAGGGC
>JANOVJ010000742.1:0-4973 GCA_031417295.1 bacterium
GCCAGCTGACGGCACCAGTGGCCGATTGCCACCGCGTCAAGGCCGCGTCCCTCGTCGGTCACGAGGCTGGAGCCGACCTTGACGACAACGCGGCGCGCGTTGACGAGTACCTCAGTCAAGAGCGACGCCAGCGGCTGATTGTTCCCCGCCATCGGGGAAGCGCGGATCGGCCAGCTCGACCGCCGGGTTGCGCATCGTCGACACGTGCTGGTAGATCGCTCGGATCAACGGCTCGCAGCCTTCGCGCGTCAGCGCCGAGATCTCGAACACCGGCCCCTTCCACTTGAAGCGCTTGACGAAATCCTTGACCCGCTTCGCCCGATCTTCGGCCGGCACCATGTCGAGCTTGTTGAGCACGACCCAGCGCGGCTTGTCGTGCAGGGATGCGTCGTACTTCTTCAGCTCGGCAACGATGGCCTTGGCCTGCCCGACCGGGTCGATGGTTTCGTCGAACGGTGCGAAATCGACCACGTGCAGCAGCAGGTGGGTGCGTTGAAGGTGGCGCAGGAACAAGTGGCCCAGCCCGGCACCTTCGGCCGCGCCTTCGATCAGGCCCGGAATATCGGCGACGACAAAGCTCTGCTCCGGCGCGACCCGCACCACGCCCAGGTTCGGGTGCAACGTGGTGAACGGATAGTCGGCGATCTTCGGCCGGGCGTTCGAGACCGCCGTGATCAGCGTCGACTTGCCAGCGTTCGGCATGCCGAGCAATCCAACATCAGCCAGCACCCGCAGCTCAAGCTTGAGCTTCTTCGCCTCGCCCGGCCAGCCGGGCGTTTTCTGCCGCGGCGCGCGGTTCGTGCTAGTCTTGAAATGCAGGTTGCCGAAGCCGCCATCGCCGCCCTTGGCCAGCAGCACTTTCTCGCCCGGCACCAACAACTCGGCGAGTACCGTCTCGGCGTCGAGGTCCTTGATGATGGTGCCCATCGGCATGCGCAGCACGATGTCGTCGGCGGCAGCGCCAAACTGGTCGGAGCCGCGGCCTTGCTCGCCGTTGCGGGCCTCGTGGCGGCGCGCGTAGCGAAAGTCGATCAAGGTGTTCAGGTTCACATCGCCCACCGCCCAGACGCTGCCGCCGCGGCCGCCGTCGCCGCCGTTGGGGCCGCCGAACGGAATGAACTTCTCGCGCCGAAAGCTCAGGCAGCCGCTGCCGCCGTGACCGGCGGCCACGTCGATGGTGGCTTCGTCGACAAACTTCATGCTGGTTGCGCCTGTTCAGGCAATGTTAGGGCAAGGGGACAAGCAAAAACAACGAAGCCCCGGCAGGCCGGGGCTTCGGGGCTTGCCAGCCGCCGGAGCGGCTGGGCAACGCTGGAGGCTCAGAGCGCCGCGACCGACACGGTCCGGCGATTCTGCGCGCCCTTGACGGCGTAACTCACCTCGCCGTCAACCAGCGCGAACAACGTGTGGTCCTTGCCGCAAGCGACGTTGCGGCCCGGGTGAAACTGCGTGCCGCGCTGGCGCACGATGATCGAACCGGCCGAGATGACCTGCCCGCCGAACACCTTGACGCCGAGCATCTTCGGTTGTGAGTCGCGGCCGTTCCGGGTGGAACCGCCGCCTTTTTTCTGTGCCATGGTTTAGCTCCTTGACCTGTATCCCGAGTGCCGATCAGGCGACGACCGCGCCAATCTGGATCTCGGTGAAATTCTGACGGTGGCCCTGCCGCTTTTGGTAGTGCTTGCGGCGGCGCATCTTGAAAATGCGAACCTTGTCGTGCCGGCCCTGTGCGAGCACAGTGGCCGTGACGCTTGCGCCGGAAACCAAGGGAGTCCCAACCTTCAGGTCAGCGCCATCTCCGACAGCCAGCACCTGGTCGATCACGATCTCTTGGCCAACGTCCGCAGCAATCTGTTCTATCTTGATCTTCTCGCCCGTGGCAACCTTGTATTGCTTGCCACCGGTTTTTATGACCGCGTACATATCAGCCCCTTACTTGCTTGACTTACTTACTTGCCGTGAATTTGCTCGCCCCGGGCGGGCCATGCCACGTCAGGAACCCCTGCAAGCAGCGCAGAGCCTTTGATTCTAGCATGAGCGAGGCATTGCAAGACGCTGCGGCGCCGCCAACGCCAACGGGCCTGGGGCGCGGCTCGCGGAGGGGCCAGGGGGCAGCCCGCGCTTCCTATAATCCGCTACTTCCCGTCGAGCCCAGCTTGCAATCACCCTCCCAGACCCCCACGACGCCGGCCCCCGGTGTACTCCTGCCGATGAGTTCGGAGATGGCGCAAGTCGACGCGATCATCCGGGCCCGACTGGTCTCGGACGTGGCGCTTGTGAATCAAATTTCGGCGTACATCATTGGCGCCGGCGGCAAACGAATCCGCCCGCGGCTGGTGTTGCTGTTCGCCAATGCGCTGGGCTTCGAAGGCGCGGAGCGCTTCGAACTGGCCGCCATCGTCGAGTTCATCCACACGGCCACGCTGCTACACGACGATGTGGTTGATGAGTCCGGCCTGCGCCGCGGGCGCGAAACGGCCAACGCGCTGTTTGGCAACGCGGCCAGCGTGCTGGTTGGAGATTTCTTGTACTCGCGCGCTTTCCAGATGATGGTTTCGGTCAACCGCATGCGCGTGCTCGACGTGCTCGCGGACGCCACCAACGTGATCGCCGAAGGGGAGGTACTGCAGTTGATGAACATGCACGACCCCGATCTGGCGGTCGATTCGTACCTGCGCGTGATCCGCTTCAAGACGGCCAAGTTGTTCGAGGCCAGCGCACGCCTTGGCGCGGTCTTGGCCGACGCGCCGTTGGCCGTCGAGCAGGCCTGCGCCGACTACGGCCGCTCGCTGGGCACGGCGTTCCAGTTGGTTGACGACCTGCTCGACTACGAAGGCTCCACCACTCAATTGGGCAAGAACGTGGGCGACGACTTGCGCGAAGGCAAGCCGACCCTCCCGCTGCTGGTGGCCATGTCGCGGGCGAACCTGGCTGAACGCGACCTGATCCGGCACGCCATCGAACACGGCGAAGTGGCCCGACTGGCCGATATTGTCGAGATCGTGCGCAGCACCGGTGCCCTCGACGCCACCCGCGAGGCCGCGCGAGCCGAAGCCGACCTTGCCCGGCGCAGCCTCGCCGCGCTGCCGCCCTCGTCGTCACGGGAAGCTCTGCTAGAATTATGTGATCGATCTGTCGATCGTTCTTCCTGAACGTCTGACTGCGGCAGTGCTTGATTGCATTGCCCGAGTGGGTGCCGCAAGCGGCCCTTCCGCATCGGGGTGTAGCTTAGCCTGGTAGAGCGCTACGTTCGGGACGTAGAGGCCGGAGGTTCGAATCCTCTCACCCCGACCAAGATTTCCATCTTGTCCCGTTTCGGCTGCGGCCCTGCACCGTTGCAGCCGGTTGCAATTGGGCGCTGTCGAACTCGGCGATTTGTCGCCTTTTCGTCGCCTGTTCAAGGTTTACAGGGGGGGGTGAATCAGCGATGATGGTCGCAGAATTCACCTCGTGAAATGGCAACCTTGGCTCTGGACACTCTGGCTGACGCACCCCAATCTGCGCTTTCGGGCGTGGCGCGGGTGCTCGTTCATGCCGGCAAACTGAACGCCAAGACGGCCGAAGACCTGGTCCGCAGTGCGAAGGACAAACGTTCGAGTTTCATCGCATCGGTGATCGGCGCCGGGGCAGTCTCTCCGGCCGACCTCGCACACACGCTGGCAACGGCGCTGGCCCTGCCTTTGTTGGACCTTTCAGCGATCGACGCGCAACGCCTGCCGCGCGGTGTGATCGATGGCAAGCTCGCCGCGCAGTACCAGATTCTGGTGCTCGGGCGGCGCGGCAACCGGCTGTTCATCGGCGGCGCCGACCCAACCGACCAAGAGGCCGTCGAGCGCATCAAGTTCGCGACCCAGTTGTCGCCGGAGTGGGTGATCGTCGAGCACGACAAGCTGACCAAGCTGCTCGAGGAAACCGGCACGAGTGCCGGCGACGCGCTGGAGGCGCTGACCTCGGGCGACTTCGAGTTCGACGTCACGGACGACACGACCGCAGGTACCGAGGCGGCCGAAGTGGCTTCCGAGGTCGAAGATGCGCCGGTGGTGCGCTTCCTGCAGAAGATGCTGATCGACGCGATCAACGCCCGCGCCTCCGACCTGCACTTCGAGCCCTATGAGTACCACTACCGGGTGCGCTTCCGGGTTGACGGCGAGTTGCGCGAGATCACCCAGCCGCCGATCGCGATCAAGGACAAGCTCGCCTCGCGGATCAAGGTGATCTCGCGGCTCGACATCGCCGAAAAGCGGGTGCCGCAAGACGGCCGGATGAAGCTCAAGTTCGGCAGCAAGGCGATCGACTTCCGCATCAGCACCCTGCCCACGCTGTTCGGCGAAAAGATCGTGATCCGGATTCTCGACCCGTCGAGCGCCAAGCTCGGCATCGAGGCGCTGGGCTACGAAAAGATCGAGAAAGACCGGCTGATGCAGGCCATCGTGCGGCCCTACGGCATGGTCCTCGTCACCGGCCCCACCGGCAGCGGCAAGACGGTGTCGCTCTACACCTGCCTGAACATCCTGAACCAGCCCGGAGTGAACATTTCGACGGTGGAAGACCCGGCTGAAATCAACCTGCCCGGCATCAACCAGGTCAACGTCAACGACAAGGCCGGGATGAACTTCGCGGTCGCATTGAAGTCGTTTCTGCGCCAGGACCCGGACGTGATCATGGTCGGCGAAATCCGCGACCTGGAAACCGCCGACATCGCGATCAAGGCCGCGCAGACCGGCCACATGGTGATGTCCACGCTGCACACCAACGACGCGCCGACGACGCTGACGCGCCTGCTCAACATGGGCGTGGCGCCGTTCAACATTGCGTCGAGCGTGCTGCTGATCACCGCCCAGCGGCTGGTGCGCAAGCTGTGCGAAAACTGCAAGAAACTGGCCGACTATCCGCGCGAAGCCATGCTCAAGGCAGGCTTCAAGGCCGACGATCTCGACGGCACCTGGAAGCCCTACCGCTCGGTCGGCTGCTCG
>JANOVJ010000743.1:0-1621 GCA_031417295.1 bacterium
GTGGCGGGGCACCAGATCGCCGTCAACCTGGTCTCGCTGATGTTCATGATGCCGCTCGCGCTCGGCAACGCCAGCGGCACACTCGTCGCGCAGCGCCTGGGCGCTGGCGACCTGCGCGACGCTCGGCGGCTGAGCTGGCACGGCGTCGAGCTGGGCCTGGGCATCGCCACGCTCATGGGCACGGGCGCATACCTCGCGCGCGAACAACTTCTTCGCGCCTACACCCACGACGCGGTCATCATCGCCGCCGCGTTGCCGCTGCTGGCCTGGGTCACGCTGTTCCACATCGCCGACGCGGCGCAGACGCTGGCCGCGTTCACGCTGCGCGCCTACCGCCTGACGCTGGCGCCGATGCTGATCTACGCCGGCTCGCTGTGGGGCGTTGGCCTGGCCGGCGGCTATGCGCTGGCCTTCAACCTTAGCGGCCTCACGCCCGAGGCACTGCAAGGCGCGCCCGGTTTCTGGGCGATGTGCACGGCCGGCATCACGCTCGCCGCGCTGGCGCTGTGCGGCCTGCTCGGCGGGGTGCTCAACGCCAAGCGCAGTGAAGAACGGCGCAGCCTGCAGATCGCTACGACAAGCTGAAGCGAACCCCCGCCGGGATCAGCGCCTCAACCGCCTCCAGCCCCAGCCCGCTAGCCGGTGTGACGACGCCGAAATGCGGCGTGCGGCCCAGCGTGCCGAGCGCCAGCCCGTTGGCGACGGCCACCGCCATCTCCGGCGTCGAGCGGTAGCCGGGGTGGCCGTCGGCTTCCATCCGGCCCTGCAAGCGCGCGCCCTCGGCGCCGGTGGCGAAGAGGTCGAAGGCGTAGCCGGTTTGGTCGAGCGCAGCCTCGCTCGGCCCTTCGCCGGGCTTGGGCGCGAAGCGCTCGATCAGCTTGCGCAAGGCGTTGCGCTGGAACTGCAGCGGCCCCGACACGGTGGCGCCCAGGCCGGCGAGCGGTGCGCTCAGCGACGCGGCGGCGGCGAACTGCAACGGCAGCGTGGCCGCGGCCGGCACGAAGGCTGGCGCCTTGACCAGGTTGCCCATGTGCGTGCCCTCGCGGTAGCGGAAGTCCGACGTGAACAAGGTCTCGTCGTCGATCAGGGCCCAACTGCGCAGCACCATCGGCGGGTTGATGAATGGCGCCGGCACGGTGGGCGCGGTCACGGCTTTCACGTCGGCGTCGTACTGCGGCACCCAGGCGATCGCGCTGCGCCGCGCCACGGCCTTCAAGTCGCTGCGGTCCTCGGGCAGCAGGCAGGCCATGTTGCGCACGCTGTCGGTGGTGTCGCGTTCGAGCAGCATCCGCATCGAGGCCACCGTGCCGCCGCTCGCGGCATCGGCCAGGCTCGTCATGCGCTTGCCGGTGAAGCTGACGATGAGCTTCACGTCGCGGCAGGCCTGGCCGTGGCGCTGGCGCAGTGCGGCGGCCATCCACAGCGTGGCCAGGTCGAACGGCAGCACCTCGTAGCCGCAACTCGGGATGATCTTCACGCCGGCCTGCTGGGCTGCCACGTGGTGGCGCTCGATCATCTGGCGGACCCAGAAGGTCTCGCCGGCCAGGTCGAGGTGGTGCGTGCCGTGGGCGATGCAGGCCTGCACCACGGCCTCGCCGGTCAGCGCGTAGGGGCCTGCCAG
>JANOVJ010000744.1:0-4706 GCA_031417295.1 bacterium
GCGGCGAGATGGGCTTCGTCAACGTCGAGATCATGGTGCCGTTCGTGCGCACGCTGGCGCAGGCCGAGCGCGTCGTCGGCATGCTCGCCGAGCGCGGCCTGAAGCGCGCCGCGGCCGGCGGCAGCGACGGCCTGCGCGTGATCATGATGTGCGAGGTCCCGAGCAACGCGATTCTTGCCGAGCAGTTCCTCGAACACTTCGACGGCATGTCGATCGGCTCGAATGAACTGACGCAGCTCACGCTCGGCCTCGACCGCGACTCCGGGGTGGAGTTGCTGGCGCGCGACTTCGACGAGCGCGACCCTGCGGTGAAGGCCCTGATCTCGCGCGCCATCGCGGCCTGCCTGGCGGCTGGCAAGTACGTCGGCATCTGCGGCCAGGGTCCGAGCGACCACCCGGACTTCGCCGACTGGCTGGCCGACGAAGGCATCCTGTCGATCTCGCTCAACCCCGACAGCGTGGTCCGCACCTGGCAGCGGCTGGCGGCGCGCTGACCGGCGAGGCGATCCGGCGAGGCGGCGTCGGGCTATAATTGCAGGCTTCCCTTGCCACACCCGGTAAATGCACTCGGCCCAGCCCGAGCGCCGCGGGGTGGCTGCCCAGCCTCGTTTTTCACGAGGCGCCAACCAGAAGGAGTTTGAATGCGTCATTACGAGATCGTGCTGCTGATCCATCCGGACCAGAGCGAACAGGTTCCGGCCATGCTGGAGCGCTACAAGGGCACCATCACGGCCGGCGGCGGCAAGATCCACCGCGTGGAAGACTGGGGCCGTCGCCAGATGGCTTACATGATCCAGAAGCTGGCCAAGGCCCACTACCTGTGCGTCAACATCGAGTGCGACACGGCGGTGCTGGCGGAGCTGGAAACCGGCTTCCGCTTCAACGACGCCGTGCTGCGCCATCTCACGGTGAGCAAGGCGCAGGCCGAGACCGGCCCGTCGGTGATGATGAAGATGGTCGACCGCGAAGATTCGCGCAAGTCGCCACCGCCAGCGCAAGCGCCGCGTCAGCCCGAGGAGGCTGCCGCCCGCGCATGACACCGTCGGGCGCGCTCTAGCGGCGGCACGGCATGAACCGCCTGGTTCTGCAAGCGCAACTGCTGGAGCGGGGCGCTGTGCGATACACCCCGGCCGGGCTCCCGGCGCTCGATTTGAGCTTGAAGCACGAATCGCAGCTCACGGAAGCCGGCCACTTGCGCAAGGTCTCGGTCGAGATTCGCGCAGTGGCCATCGGGGAGATCACACAGCCGCTGGCGAAACTGGCGATCGGAACCGAAATGGGTTTCGCCGGCTTCATCAGTGCCCAGCGCAACGGCCGCGGCGTCGTCTTCCATGTGACCGAACTGGCGTGACGCGCGCAGCGCAGGCCGGGTCGGATTGTTCAAAGTTCGTATCAGATTTGAGTGAGGTGAAATATGCCCCCGCCACGTGGTAAAGGTCGGTTCTCGAAGGACCGCAAACCCAAACGCAACACCCAGTCGCTGCTGTTCCGCCGCAAGCGGTTCTGCCGCTTCACGGTCACCAACGTCAAGGAAATCGACTACAAGGACATCGATACCTTGCGCGATTTCATCGGCGAAAACGGCAAGATCACGCCCGCCCGCCTGACCGGCACGCGCGCGTTCTTCCAGCGCCAGTTGACGACGTGCATCAAACGCGCCCGCTTCCTGGCGATGCTGCCGTACAGCGACCAGCACAAGGTCTGAAGGAGCCCACACCATGCAAATCATCCTGCTGGAAAAAGTGGCCAATCTCGGCAACCTCGGCGATGTGGTCAAGGTCAAGGACGGCTTTGCCCGCAACTACCTGATCCCGACCCGCCAGGCGCGCCGCGCCACCGAGTCGGCGATCAAGGAGTTCGAGGTCAAGCGCGTCGAGCTGGAAACGGCCGCTGGCGAAAAGCTGGCCGCCGCGCAAGCCCTGGGCGAGAAGATGAATGGCCGCACCGTTCACATCACGCAGAAGGCCGGCGTCGATGGGCGTCTGTTCGGTTCGGTCACGAACCACGACATCGCCGAGTCGTTGAAGCGCATCGGCTTTGACGTGTCGAAGTCGCAGATCCGCATGCCCAATGGGCCGTTGAAGGTGGTCGGCGAGCACACGGTCAACGTGGCGCCGCACACCGACGTGCTGGCCGAAGTCAAGGTCGTCGTGCTGGGCGAAACGCAGTAAGGTTTCCTCGCGCATGAAGAGAAGGGTCGGCACTGCCGGCCCTTTGCCATTGGGCTTGGCACTTCTCGTGTTCATCGTGTTCCTCGCGCTTCCCACGTTTTCCCCCGGTTCGGCACCGGCTGTTCACAGGCTTGTCCACAGCCGGCGGTGCCGGTTGCGGCTACGCTATCCGTTGTCGCGTTTCGAGGGTCAAGACCATGTCCGCCGTGTTCCAGCAGTTCGAGCAGCCCGCCCTCCCGCGCGACGACGAGGTTGCGCGCCTGCGCGTGCCGCCGCAGTCGATCGAGGCCGAGCAGAGCGTGCTCGGCGGCCTGCTGCTCGACAACAGCGCCTGGGACCGCGCCGGCGACTTGCTGACCGACAGCGACTTCTACCGCTACGAGCACCGCCTGATCTACGCCGCGATCGGCAACATGGTCAACGCGACCAAGCCGGCCGACGTGATCACCGTCTTCGAGCAACTGCAAAGCCTGGGCAAGGCCGAGGAGTGCGGCGGGCTCGTGTACCTGAACGCGCTGGCGCAAAGCGTGCCGAGCGCGGCCAACCTGCGCCGTTATGCCGAGATCGTGCGCGAGCGCGCGATCCTGCGCAAGCTCATCGCCGCCAGTGACGAGATCGCGACCACGGCCTTCAACCCGCAGGGCCGGCCGGTGGCGCAGATCCTCGACGAGGCCGAAGGCCAGATCTTCAAGATCGGCGAGGAAGGCTCGCGTTCGCGGCAAGGCTTCCAGAGCATGGACGCGCTGATCGTGCAGCTGATCGACCGCGTCAACGAGCTGCACGAAAACGGCGCCGAGGAAGTGACGGGCGTGCGTACCGGCTTCTACGACCTCGACCGCATGACGGCCGGCCTGCAACCCGGCGACCTGATCGTGCTCGCCGCGCGCCCGTCGATGGGCAAGACGGCGTTCGCGCTCAACATCGGCGAGCACGTCGCGGTAAATGAAGGCCTGCCGGTGGTCGTGTTCTCGATGGAAATGGGCGCGGCCCAACTCGCGCTGCGCATGGTCGGCTCGCTCGGCCGCATCGACCAGCAGCACCTGCGCACCGGCGCGCTGCGCGACGACGAATGGGGCCGGCTTTCCGAGGCGGTCGACAAGCTCGGCAAGGTCACGATGTACATCGACGAAAGCCCGGCGCTGAACCCGAGCGAATTGCGCGCCCGCGCGCGACGCCAGGCCCGCCAGTGCGGCAAGCTCGGGCTCATCATCGTCGACTACCTGCAACTGATGAGCGGCTCCTCGACCAACGAGGAAAACCGCGCCACCGTGATCGGCGAGATCTCGCGCGGCCTGAAGGCGCTGGCCAAGGAACTGCAGTGCCCGGTGATGGCGCTGTCGCAGTTGAACCGCAGCGTCGAGAGCCGTACCGACAAGCGTCCGATGATGAGCGACCTGCGCGAGTCGGGCGCGATCGAGCAGGACGCCGACGTGATCATGTTCATCTACCGCGACGACTACTACACCAAGGAAGCGTCGAAGGAACCCGGCATCGCCGAGATCATCATCGGCAAGCAGCGCAACGGGCCGGTCGGCACTGTCAAGCTGACCTTCCTGAAGCCGCTGACGAAGTTCGACAACCTCGCGCCGGGCTCGGCGGGCAACGACTACTGACGGTTCGGCGCGCTACGCCGCCAAGGCGGCGTGGCACAGAAATACTGTGTATATTCACAGTATGCCGCCCGATTCCGCCACGCACCCTCCCGAGCCGCGCCACGCGGTCCCCATGGCCCACCCGTTGAAGGGCCGCGGCACGGCCTGGGCCATCGAGCACCGTTTCACCACGCAGCAGCACGAAGCCTTTGACGACGGCTGGGGTGCACTCGACCAACAGGCCAACGAAGAAACGCTCGCGCCCGAGACGCAGATCGTCGAGCAGCGTGTCAAGGCCATCCTGTCGAGCAACGACTCGCCCGACATTCATTTCGACTTGTCGATCAACCCCTACCGAGGCTGCGAACACGGTTGCGTCTACTGCTTCGCACGGCCGACGCACAGCTACCTGAACCTCTCGCCGGGGCTCGACTTCGAGACCCGCATCATCGCCAAGGCCAACGCCGCCGAACGCTT
Source organism: bacterium (assembly GCA_031417295.1). Taxonomy (GTDB): domain Bacteria; phylum Pseudomonadota; class Gammaproteobacteria; order Burkholderiales; family Burkholderiaceae_C; genus CAIKUF01. The sequence goes on from JANOVJ010000744.1 coordinate 4,241, forward strand.
GCGCGAGGCCTTTGCGAGCCGGAGCTACGAGCCGTTGCTGCTCAACCTCGGCTCGGCCACCGACGCCTACCAGCCGGCCGAACGCAAGCTCAAGATCACCCGCGGCATTCTCGAGGTGATGGCCGAATGCGCGCACCCGTTTTCGCTGGTCACCAAGTCGGCCGGCGTCGAGCGCGACCTCGACTTGATCGCGCCGATGGCCGCACAGCGCCTGGCCGCCGTGTACGTGTCGATCACCACGCTCGACGCTGCGCTGGCGCGCATTCTCGAGCCGCGCGCCGCCTCGCCGCAGCGGCGGCTGCGCACCGTCGAAACGCTGGCGCGTGCCGGCGTGCCCGTCGGCGTCAGCGTCTCGCCGGTGATCCCGTTCATCAACGAACCCGAGCTCGAACGCATCCTTGCAGCGGCTGCGGAAGCCGGCGCCAGTTCCGCCTTCAGCGTCGTGTTGCGCTTGCCCTGGGAGGTG
>JANOVJ010000745.1:0-4460 GCA_031417295.1 bacterium
CATCAGCCAAAGTGGCGAGACGGCCGACACACTGGCCGCGCTCAAACACGCCCGCAGCCTGGGCATGACGAACACGCTGACCATCTGTAACGTGGCCACCAGTGCCATGGTGCGTGAATGCAAGCTCAACTTCCTGACGCATGCCGGCGTGGAGATTGGTGTGGCGTCCACCAAAGCCTTCACCACCCAGTTGGTGGCCTTGTTCTTGTTGACGCTGACCCTGGCGCAGTTACGCGGCCGGCTGACTGACGCCCAAGAAGCCCAGCACATCAAGGCCTTGCGCCACCTGCCGGCTGCAGTGCAGGCGGTGCTGGCGCTGGAGCCCCAAGTCATCGCCTGGGCCGCTGACTTTGCACGCAAGGAAAACGCGCTGTTCCTGGGCCGTGGCCTGCACTACCCGATTGCGCTGGAAGGCGCGCTCAAGTTGAAAGAGATCAGCTACATCCACGCCGAGGCTTACCCGGCCGGTGAACTCAAGCACGGCCCGCTGGCGCTGGTGACATCGGCCATGCCGGTGGTCACCATTGCGCCCAACGACGCGCTGCTGGAGAAGCTGAAAAGTAACTTGCAAGAGGTGCGGGCGCGTGGTGGTGAGCTGTTTGTGTTTGCTGACGCCGACACCCACATCAAGAGCGAACCCGGTGTGCATGTGATCCGCATGCCCGAGCACTACGGTGCCCTGTCCCCCATCCTGCATGTGGTGCCGCTGCAATTGCTGGCCTACCACACCGCATGCGCGCGCGGCACGGATGTGGACAAGCCCAGAAACCTGGCCAAGAGCGTGACCGTCGAATGACGGTTGCGCGCTTGTGGCGCGTCGCGTCAGCGCCGCAGGCGCGCCAAGTTGCTGGGCTTGCGGTGCAGGCTCACTCGGCGAAGCCAAGTGAAGGCGCGCAGCGCCGGCCGAAACCACAAGCCATGCAATCTTGCCAAGAGCGTGACCGTCGAATGACGGTTGCGCGCTTGTGGCGCGTTGTGTGCCGTGGCAACAAGACCGCACCGACAGGTGTTGAGTGTTCGGCACCGGGTATGTTGATGGCCGCTATCTGGCGTCGAGATCGTGGGTACGGGCGGCGTGGACCGACCCCTGAAGCGACGTCCGCTGCCCGGATCTCGCGCTCCAAAAGCTGCCGCGCGAACCAACACTGGCCAGCCCTTGGATTCACCGCAGCGGATGGCACACAGCGCTACGCCACACCCAGTGCGATTGAGGCGCGGGTAGCGCACGGCGTCGCAGCTCGCAGAGGCGTTCACCCTGTCTCAGGGCGGCAGCGCCCGTGCGCTGTTGATTCGGATCGCCCCGCTGGCGCTCGCCGGGCCGCTGCCCTGCGGTGCGGTGAAGTCCAGCGCCAGCCGTGTGATGCGGCCTGTGCCGTCCACCTCCAGCGCGTGGATGACGAACGCGCCCATGACGGACGAGGGCCGGATCTGGCCGCTCACCAGGTCCAGGGTCGGCACCCCGGCGGGCCGTGCGTACCAGCCGCTGCTGTAGGCATTGGCACAGCTGCCCGGCTGCAGGGCCTGGCCGTCGGCGCTGCTCAGCTCGAGGCTCCAGTTGCCATTCGGATGCGTGGGGTCGGCTGCCTCCGCATAGGCCAGGCTCAGCCGTGCGCCCTGCTGGCTGGCCGTCAGCGTGCCAACGGCCGGGCCGCTCCAGAGCTCTTTGGGCGGGTTGAACCGGTCCGCCAGGTCCATGGGCACACGCAGCCGGCTGAGCCAGGTGCCGCTGGTATCGGCAACCGTGCGCAGCACAAAGTCCGCGCTTTCGCTGTTGTCGGCGCCGTCCACGCTCACCGTCAACCGCACCGTGGCAGACCCAACGCCGCTGGCGCCGGGGGCCAGACCGATCAGGGTGCTGCGCTCGTTGGGTTTGTCGATCGTCAGCGGCGTACCGCCGAGTTGTGTCCACTGGTAGCGGATGCCGGCCGGCGCGCCGCTCGGCGGCGGCAGGCCAGCGGCCTCAACCGTCGCGCCGGCCTTCAGCGTCAGGTGCCCAGCCAGGCTCGACTGCGGATTGAGGATGTTCGGCGTCGTGAACTCGCCGATGCTGCCGCCGTCGCGGGACAGCGCGCCACCCGTGGTGGCGCGCATTTGCTGGCCGTCGGCGGTGGGCTCGCCGGTGTCCACGCGCAGCGCGTAGCGGTGCGAGTAGCGCAGCGGCTGTGTTGGCTTGAGCAGGATCAGCGCGCCATCGGGCGCCACCTGAACGGGCACCTCCACGCCGGTTGTGGGCATCTGGTCCAGGCGGCCCTGGTCCATCAGCCGCCAACGCCAGGCCGCGGCGCCAGCCACAGGCCGGGTGAACTGCAGCGGGAAGATCGTGTCCACGGGCAGCGTGCTGCCGCCGACGAAGGGCGAGCGCAGCGTGAACTCGCTGGCGTTGTAAGCGTAGGTGTTGCCGCGGCCGCCTGGCGTGTAGTCGGCAAAGAAGACGCCGGAGACCAGGCCGATGCCTTCCCAGGTGCCTTCGCCACGGGCGTCCACGCTGCCGTTTCCGGCAAGGTCCAGGGTGACGGAGAGATCGGACGGGCCGCGGTTGGCGCTGCCGATGGCGACCGTGACCAGGCCGCCGCCGCGCCCGCGCATCGTGAACAAGCCCTGCTGCGTGCCGGGCTCGGGCAGCTCGTCCAGCCAGCTGCGCAGCGGCGCGGGCATGCTGACATCGAAGCCACCGGCGAGCTCGGGGCAGTCGTAGTGCATGCGGATATCGAGCTGGGTGCGCGCCTCGTCCCAGCGGTGGGTCTTTTCGAAGCGAAAGGCGGTGATGCGGTCGGCGCCGAAGCCGGCGCCGGGGAAGTCAAAGGCGATCGCGTCATCGCTGCCGCCTCCGATGAGCAGCGCGTGGCGCAACTTGCTGCGCAAGATCTGCACGCGCGCTTGGCCCGAGACGCGGAAGTCTGCCGGGCCGGGCGTGCCGACCACGGCGGCCAACACCATGCCCGGCGCCGGCAGCACGACGCGGGCAACGAAATCGCCGCTGCCTGTCACGCTGGAGAGCACCACAGTGATTCGGCCCTGCGCCGAGCGCGCCAGGGGCTCGCGAGCGCAGGCGCTGAAGTCCAGCGTGATCTCGTCGCCTGCACCCAGCGTGCCGTTGCCGTCTTTGTCGGCCCAACTGCGCTGTAGCGTACCCGAGGCGCAGTTGACGGTTGTGACCGTCGCGCCCGACTGGTTTGCGGCGGCCGCGACCTCCTCGCTGACGGCCTGGCCGATGCGCAGCATCAGCTCGCTCGCCCACAGGGGATAGCCGGCGACCCGGCCGGCGTTGGCCGTGGTGAATGCGAGGGTGGTCGAGGCATCCGTGCCGCCGGCGGCGCCACCTGCACTGCCACTGCCGGCACCGCCACCGCAGGCGGACAGCAGGCCCGCCAAGGCCAGCCCGCAGGCGAGCATCCGAAGCTCTGCACTCATCAGGGTGTCTCGCTGCATCTTGTTTGCGTAGACGGCATTGTGCACAACACGCACGCGACGGCCGACGAGGTCGGGACCCCGTGCGATGGACTGGAATTACGTAACTGGCTGCCAGCGCGAAGACCCTTCCAGCGCTGATCCAATCTGATCAGCGCCAAAAGCGCCGCCGGTCACACGCGTCGACTCCAGGCCGGAAGTGTGAGTTCGATCTCGCGCGAAGCGGGCCCGGTCATCGGCTACAGGTTCTGCAACTTCGAGCACACCACGCGGCGTTGCCGCTTCGCTGCCCCTCCCGAGCGGAGGTAGGCCGCCCCCTTTTGTGCGGCCCGGCGGCGGTCTAGTGGGAGGGCAAGCCGAATCACGCCGGCCGCGCCCCAGCGCCAGCCCATCGTCGCCCTACTTCGCCGTCGGCATCGTGAACTCCGCGCCCTTGGCCGTGCTCTCCGGCCAGCGCTGCATCACCGATTTCTGCTTGGTATAGAAGCGCACGCCCTCTTCGCCGTAGGCGTGCATGTCGCCGAACAGCGAGCGCTTCCAGCCGCCGAAGCCGTGCCAGGCCATCGGCACCGGGATCGGCACGTTGATGCCGACCATGCCGACCTGAATCCGCCGCGCGAATTCGCGCGCCACGTTGCCGTCGCGGGTGTAGCAGGCCACGCCGTTACCGTACTCATGGTCGTTGACGAGCTGCACCGCGGCGGCGAGGTCGGGCACGCGCACACACGAGAGCACCGGGCCGAAGATCTCTTCCTTGTAGACGCGCATCGCAGGCGTCACGTGGTCGAGCAGCGTGCCGCCGGTGAAGAAGCCTTGCTCGTGGCCGGCCACCTTCAGGCCGCGGCCATCGACGACGAGCTTCGCGCCTTCTTCGACACCGATGCCGATGTAGCCCTCGATCCGCTCCAGCGCCTGCCGGGTGATCACCGGCCCCATCTCGGCGTCGAGTTCCATGCCGTTCTTGATCTTCAGCGCCTTCGCCCGCGCGGCGACGAGCGGCACGACCTTGTCGGCCACGTCGCCCACCAGCACCGCGACGCTGATCGCCATGC
>JANOVJ010000746.1:0-16734 GCA_031417295.1 bacterium
GCGGCCAGCCGCGGCAGCGCCGCAACCGCGTTCGCGCCGGTGAGGGCCGCCGCTTGCGCCAGCGTCCAGCCGCGCAGCGCGGCCAGCGTGGCAGCGATGCGCGGCAGCTCGGCCGGCTCGTTGCGCCCGGTTGATTCACCCCGCGCCCGCGCCTCGGCGCTGCGGTAAAGCCACTGCGGCGGGATGTCGGGGGCATCGGTCTCCAGCACCAGCGCGGTCTCGGGCAGCGTCTGCGCGAGGCGGCGGATCTGCAGCGCGCGCTCGAACGTCAGCGTGCCGCCGAAGCCGAGCTTGAAGCCGAGGCCCGCGAACGCCAGCGCCTGCTGCTCGCTGCCGTTGAAGGCGTGGGCGATGCCACCCGGCACGCCGATGCGCCGCAAGTGCTTGAGCAGATCGTCGGCCGAGCGGCGCACGTGCAGCAGCACCGGCAGCGCGAAATCGCGTGCCAGCTTCAACTGCGCGGCGTAAAAGTGCGCCTGGCGTTCGCGGTCGAGGCCGGGCACGAAGTGGTCGAGGCCGATTTCACCCACGGCCACCAGCCGCGGGTCGTCGCGGTGCTGCGCCAACTCGTCGCGCAGGCGGTCGAGGTCGGCGTCATCGGCGCGGCCGACATACAGCGGATGGATGCCCAGCGCATACGCGAACCCGTGCCGATACGCCAGCCCGCGCACGGCGGCGAAATTCGCCACTTCCACCGCAGGCAACACGATCTGCGCCACGCCGGCCGCTTGCGCGCGCAGGACCACCTCGGCGCGGTCGGGGTCGAACTCCGGCGCGTCGAGGTGGCAGTGGGTGTCGGTCCAGCGCATCGCCGGATCGTGCCAGCAATTTGCGCCCATCGCTTCAAGCTGCGGCGGCCGCCTCGTCTTTGCGGAACACATGCCGCCGCGCGCGCCGGGTGGCCAGCACTACGGCCACCGCCAGCAGCGGAATGCTGATGCCGACGATCAGGTCGGGCTCGACGGCCGCGCCCGCGCTCTGCGCCGCCTTGGCGACGTAGCCCACCAGCCCCGCGGCGTAGTAGACGATCGCTGCGACCGACAAACCCTCGACCGTTTGTTGCAGCCGCAGTTGCAACTTGGCGCGCCGGTCCATCGAGCCGAGCAGCGCCTGGTTCTGGCGCTCGCGCGCAATGTCGACCCGGGTCGAGAGCAAGGCGCTGGCCCGCGCCACGCGCTCCGACAGCCCGTGCTGGCGCAGCGACACCGTGGTGCAGGTGGCCACTGCCGGCGCAAACCGCCGCGCCATGAATTCACCGATCGGCTGGATGCCGGGCAGCCGCCGCTCGCGCAGTTCGGCGATGCGGGCGCTGACGAGTTCGCCGTAGGCGCGGCAGGCGCTGAAGCGGAATTGGCTGGCTGCGAGGCCGTTCTCGACATCGGCGGCCAGGCGCGTGAGCTTGTGCAGCAGCGCTTCATCGTCGCCATCGCCGGCGGCGATGTCGGCCGTGACGGCAGCCAGCAACGCCTCGAGCTCGAGCAGCCGCGCCGACTGCGCACGCGCGATCGGCAGCGCCAGCAGCGCCATCATGCGGTAGGTCTCGATCTCGAACAGGCGCTGCATCATCCGCCCGGCCTGGCGCGACGTGAGGCCGGCGTCGATGAGCAGGAAGCGCGAGAAGCCGTCGCCGTGAACGCGAAAGTCGGTGTAGGCCGTGCCGGCGCCGTCGCCCACCTCGCCGCCGACCACGAGGTGGGCGCCGAAGTGCCGGGCCAGGAACGCCGCATCGACCTTGGCATCGGGCGCGGCGACGAGCTTGGCGTGGGCCGCAACCAGAGTGCGCCCGGGCAGCGCGGCCAGCCAGCCTGCAGGCAGCAGCCGCGCCGGCGGTTCGCTGAAGGGCGTGGCGCTGAGCCCGGGGACGATGAAGGTGTAGCCCGAGAACTCGCCGTGGCGCTCCCATTTCAGCGTCAACGCGCCGAGCGCAGCGCTGAAGTGGTCGGCGCCGGCCTCTGGCGGCTCGACCGCGTGCTGCCTGCACAGGGCCGCGAGGTGCTGCCATTCGCGCAGCCGATCGGCTGGGGCGATCAGCGCTGCGATGTAGGTGGCGCGAGACGGGGTTTCCAGCGCATCGGCCGGGCGCGCGTGCACCTCGTGGGCGAGGGCGAGGCGCTGCGGGTGTTCAGGCGCCAGGAATTCTGAGGCTTCCGGGGTCGGTTCAGACAGCAACGCGGGGACGGCGGAAGCGTTCATCCCAAGACCCAGTTCGCAGCGCTCACATAGAGCGGGATGCCGAGCAGGATGTTGAACGGGAAGGTCAGCCCGAGCGACATGCCGAAGTACAGCGACGGGTTGGCCTCGGGCAGGGCATGGCGCAGCACCGCCGGTACCGCGATGTAGGAGGCGCTGGCCGCCAGCACCGCCAGCAGCGCGCCATTGCCGGCCGACAGGCCCACCGCCGCGGCCAGCGCCAGGGCCAGCGCGGCGTGCAGCAGCGGCGCGACGATACCGTAGGCCAGCAGGCCGAGCGGCCGGCCCTTGAGCTGGCCGGCGTTGCGCGCCGTCAGCAGGCCCATGTCGAGCAGGAAGAACGCCAGCATGCCCTTGAACAGGTCGCCCGAGAACGGCTGCATCGAGGCCTTGCCGGCCTCGCCGCTGAGGATGCCGACCAGCATCGAGCCGAGCAACAGCAACTGCGCGCCGTCGGTGAACGACTCGTGCAGCACGCGCCCGATCGACAGCCCCGGCCCGGTGCCCCCGCCCAGCGCGACGCTGCCGCCCTGAACGACGAGGCCGGCGGGCGCCGCGGCGCGCTGGCGCAGCATGTTGGCCACCAGCACCGCCATGATGATGGCCGGCGACTCCATCAAGGCCATCGCCGCGGCCATGTGCCCGCCGTAGGCGATGCCGTGGACTTCGAGGTATTGCACCGCGGTGATGAAGGTGACGGCACTGACCGAGCCGTAGGTCGCCGCCACCGCCGCGGCGTCGTAGGCCGGGAGCATCCGCCGCAGCACGGCGTAGCCGAGCATCGGGATCGCGACCGCCAGACCCACCGCGCAGGCCAGGCTGATCGCAACCTCCGACGTGAGGCCCGACTTGGCCAGCGCGAAACCGCCCTTCAGGCCCAGCGCCATCAGCAGGTAGAGCGACAAGAAGCGGGCGATCGGCGGCGGGATCTCGAGGTTGGAGCGCAGCGTGCCGGCGAGCACACCGAAGGCGAAGAAGAGGATGGCTGGGTCGAGGAAACTGTTCATGGGCCGCGATGCTACGGATCGATGGCCTTCGAGTAAAGTCGATTTGTCTGATACTTATCATTGACATTACTCTATGAACACCACCTTCCGTCAGTTGCAGTTGTTCCTGGCGCTCGCCCGCGAGGGCAGCATCACCGGCGCCGCACGCGCCTGCCATGTGACGCAGCCCACGGTGTCGATGCAACTCAAAGACCTGACCGAGTCGGTCGGCCTGCCGCTGCACGAGCAGCTCGGCAAGCGCCTGCACCTGACGGCGGCGGGCGAAGCGCTGCTGAAGTGCGCCCAGAACATGAGCGACGAATGGGCGGTGTTCGAGCAGACCGTGGCCGGCCTCAAGGGCCTGACACAGGGCCGGCTGCGGATGGCGGTGGTCAGCACCGCCAAGTACTTTGTGCCGCGCCTGCTGGGCACGTTCAGCGCAAAGCACCCGGGCATCGACATCGCGCTGCAAGTGCTTAACCGCGACGGCGTCGTCGCCCGGCTGCGCGAGAACCGTGACGACCTGTACGTGATGTCGATGCCGCCGGCGGACATCGAACTGGAGCAGCGCATGGTCCTGCCCAACCCGCTGGTGGTGGTGGCCCCGGCCTCGCACCCGTTGGCCGGGCAGCGCTCGGTGCCGCTGGCGCGGCTGGCGCGCGAGCGCTTCATCCTGCGCGAGACCGGCTCGGGCACGCGCATGGCCGCCGACGCACACTTCGCGGCGCAGGGTTTTGCGCCCAGCGTTCGCCTCGAACTCGGCAGCAACGAGGCGATCAAGCAGGCGGTTGCGGCCGGGCTCGGGCTGGCCGTGTTGTCGCGCCATGCGCTGACGCCCCAGCCGGGCACCGATATCGTCACGGTGTTGAACGTGCGCGGGTTTCCGCTCCACGCCAACTGGTTCATGCTGTATCCGCGGGGCAAGCGGCTGTCGCCGATCGCGACCGAGTTTCTGGCGCACGTGCAGGACGCTGCCCTGGTGTGACGGCCGCTTGACGGCCGCACTGTTCAGTCGGCCCCGACCAACACCCCCCGCTTCAGCCGCAGCATCCGGTCGCAGCGCGCGGCCAGGCCTTCGTCGTGCGTGACCAGCACGAACGCCGTGCCGTGCTGGCGGGCGAGATCGATCATCAGCATGAACACACCGTCGGCGGTTTCGCGATCGAGGTTGCCGGTGGGCTCGTCGGCCAGTACGCAGGCCGGCCGTGCCACCAGTGCGCGGGCGATGGCGACGCGCTGGCGTTCACCGCCCGAGAGCTGCGAGGGCCGGTGATCGACGCGATCGGCGAGCCCCACTTGCGCGAGCACGGCCGCGGCCTGCGCGCGCGCCGCCTCGGGCGCCATGCGCCGGATGCGCAGCGGCATCGCCACGTTGTCGAGCGCGCTGAATTCGGGCAGCAGGTGGTGAAACTGGTAGACGAAGCCGAGATGGCGGTTGCGCCAGTCGCCTTGCTGCGATGCGTTCATCGCGGCGAAGTCGCGGCCCATCAACTGCACGTTGCCGGCGGTCGGGGCTTCGAGCCCGCCCAGCAAGTGCAGCAGCGTGCTCTTGCCCGAGCCCGACGCGCCGACCACGGCCAATGTCTCGCCCGCATGCACGTGCAGGTTCACGCCGCGCAGCACGTGCACGTCGAGGCTGCTGTCGTGGAAGCGCTTGTCGAGTGCGGCGCACTGAAGTACGACCTCGGTCCGCGCCGGGCCGCCCCAAGCGGACCGAGATCCCCCTTGGGGGGGCGACGCCGGAGGCGTCTTGGGGGCTCCATCACTCATAACGCAAGGCCTCGGCAGGTTGGACCCGGCTCGCCCGCCAGCTCGGGTACAGCGTCGCGATGAAGGCCAGCGCGAGCGAGATCGCGACGATGGGCACGATGTCGCCGCTCTGCGGGTCGCTCGGCATGCGGCTGATCAGGTAGACGCTGCCGGGCAGGAAGCTCACCTGCAGCAGCCGCTCGATGGCCGGCACGATGATGTCGACGTTGAACGCGATCAGCAAGCCGAGCGCCACGCCGCCGAAGGTGCCGATCACGCCCGACAGCGCGCCCTGGACCATGAAGATGCCCATCACCGAACGCGGGCTCGCGCCGAGTGTGCGCAGGATGGCGATGTCGGCGCGCTTGTCGGTGACGGTCATCACCAGCGTCGAGACGAGGTTGAACGCGGCCACGGCGACGATCAGCGTGAGGATGATGAACATCAGCCGTTTTTCCAGTTGCACCGCGGCGAACCAGTTGCGGTTGGTGCGCGTCCAGTCGGTCACCGTGACTTGCGGGCCGAGCTCGACCGAAAGCTGCTGCGCCACTTCGCGCGCCTGGTGCAGGTCTTTCAGGCGCAACTGGATGCCGGTCGGCCCCTCGACGCGAAACAGCTTGGCCGCGTCGTCGAGGTGGATCAGCGCCAGGCCGCTGTCGTATTCGTAGTGCCCGGTGTCGAAGGTGCCGACGAGCGTGAACTGCTTCAACCGCGGCACCACGCCGGCCGGCGTGAGCTGCCCGCCGGGGGCAACGAGCGTGATCTTGTCGCCCGTTTTCACGCCGAGGGCGCGCGCCAGTTCGGAGCCGAGCGCAATGCCCCAGGTGCCCGGCGTGAGCTGTGACAGCAGCGTGCCCTTGAGCCGTGCGGCCAGGTCGGTGACCGTGGCCTCGTCGTCGGGCGAGATGCCGCGCACGATCGTGCCGCGCATGTCTTCGCCGCGCGCGATCAACGCCTGCGCGCCGACGAACGGCGCCGCGCCCACCACCTGAGGGTTCAGCCGCGCCCTCGTGGCGGTGGCCCGCCAGTCGGCCAGCGCCGCGCCGTTGTTGGCGTAGACCTCCACATGCGCGACCACGCTCAACATCCGGTCGCGCACCTCTTTCTGGAAGCCGTTCATCACCGAGAGCACGATGATGAGCGCGGCCACGCCGAGCCCGATGCCGAGCATCGACACGCCGGAGATGAAGGAGATGAAGCCGTTGCGGCGCCCGCTGCGGCCGGTGCGTGTGTAGCGCCAGCCGATCTGCAATTCGTAGGGGAGATTCATGCAGGCGGGATGCTACCCGAGGCGATTCACGGGGCGTCCCACGGCGCGTTCTGCAAGCGAAGACCCGAACGCCTGACGTTACGCGGCGATCGGCGAGCTTTGAGCGTCGCGGATCAAGACTTCGGCGGGAATGCCCAAGCCCCCATGAAGGCGACGGATCATTTGCAGCGTCAGCGGGCGCTTGCGGTTGAGGACCTCGTAGACCCTGTTCGGGCGGCCGATGAACGCCTCAAGGTCCTTCACCGATAGCCCCTGCTGCTCCATCCGGAACTTGATGGCCTCGACGGCGTCGGGCGGGTCGATGGGGAAGTGCCGTGCCTCGTAGGCCTGCACAAGCGTGGCGAGCATGTCCAAGCGATCGCCTTGCGGCGTGCCGAGTGCGGGATCGCGCTCCATGAGCTTCGAGATTTCCTTGAGTGCAGATTTCCAATCGGCTGCACTGCGGATGGGTCGAATGTCCACCGTTCACTCCCTTCGTCAGGTCAGTCGGACTCGACGGTCTCGGCGTCGATTTCATCGTACTCGGCATGTGTGCCGACGAACTTCACGAAGGCGACGCCCGTGCGGTAGGCAAGGGCAACGACGAGCCGGTAGTCGTTGCCTTTGATGTTGAAGACCACACGCCGGTTCTTGAGAATGCTCGCACTCCGATAGTGCCGCTTCACGTCCGCAGGCTGGGCCCAGCTCGCGTGCGCCACTTCCTGCAACCAGGCCTTCAACGCCTGCTCCGCGTTCCGGTGCCGTTCCCAGAATTCGCGAAGCATGGCCGTGGAAACGACGCGCATGGTATCAATCATAGTCCCGAATTGGGACTTTCACCGTCACGAGCATCGACACTTGGCGCGAGTTGTTCTCGCCATCACACAAGCGCTACCGTGCGGCGCACTCCATCGCCGGTATGGCGTGAGGACGGTGAGCTGAGAGCCGTGCATCACCGACGACACGACGGTCAGCACCGCAATATCGAGCCCGACGCCGAGCATCGATACGCCGGAGATGAAGGAGATGAAGCCGTTGCGGCGCCCGCTGCGGCCGATGCGCGTGTAGCGCCAGCCGATCTGCAGTTCGTAGGGGAGATTCATGCAAGCGGGATGCCAACCGAGGGCATCGCACCGCATGAACGCCCAACCCGCAAGTTGGCGCCGCCTCAGGGTCTCGTGGCAGGCCGAGCGTCGACACTCGCTCTTTAGGGGCGCAGCGGCAGCGCGCTGTTGTACCGGACCGAGCCGAAAGTCGTTACTGTCGAGTCGCAGGTTTCCTCGAAGTCGATCGCCAGCCGCGTTACCGTCCCGGCGCCGTCGATCGCGTAGTCCAACACCGACAGTTTCCCGACCTTCGCACTGCACTGACCGCCTGACGGAGGTAACCAGACCACGTTGGCACCGCCCGGGGCGGGGCTGCCGTAGATGAACTCGGTGCCCGTCTGCCAGGCCACACCGACCGGCAGGCTGGACAGCAGCCGTCCCCAGCCGAGCACCACGTCGAGCGAGTTGTATGTCGCGAAATAGCGTACGGTGGTTTCGGGGCTTCCCGGGTCCGCGCTGGTATAGACCTGCATCGGTGCGCTGCCCACTCGGTAAGCGATGACAAGCGCCTGTGAGAATTCGCCAAGCACCGGGAAGCGGACTTGCTGGCGATCGATTTCGCCGGTCGCATTGCGAACCTCGACCTCGACCACCGCCTCGCCGTTGCCGGCCGCTGCGAGTGTCACCGTCGCACGCGGCGTGTCGGCGCCGGAAAACGACAACGCCGGCCCGGAAATCTGGCGCCATTGCGTTGCGGCCACTGCGGTCCCGGCGGCCGACGAAGCGGTGGCGTCCAGCACCAGCGCGGCGCCACTGCCCAACAGCAACCCCGGCGCCTCGACCCGGGCGCTGGCGCTGATCGTCAGCGCCACCGGCGCTGACAGCTCCGGTCGTTGCGTTGTCGCGCCGGAGGCGTCGGCTATCGGCGCTACATAGCTGTTGTCGAAAATGAGTGCGTAGCTGTTGCCTGGCTCCAACTGTGCGGTCGGTGTGACGGTGAGCAGCGCGCCTTCGATCTGCAGATCGGCCGCAATTTCAGCAGGGGCCCAGTCGGGACCGGAACCGCTGGCCATGCGCACGAACTTCGCGCTCGTGAGCGTACCGGCAGCCAGCGGGCGTGAGTAGGCCCAGACCAGTGGTCCGGTTTTCGGCTGCAGCGTGGCAAGGCCGGGCTGCGACAGCAAGCGAAAGCCCGTCTCCGAGGCTGGCCGGTTCATGTAGCGGAGGGCGCTGTTGTCCGGGGCAATCCAGGCGGCGCCGGACCACAGATAGCCCGATGCGTCATCGACGGCGACGGTGGCGGCGGCCGCGCCGTCCAGAAGCACATCGAGTTGATTGCCGCCGGTACTTGATGCGCGCAGTTCGGCGGTTCGACTCGCCGCGCCGGAGATCGTTAGCGACCCAGCGTCGGGGTAGCTGTCGAACCAGGCGCTCCACGGCGTTGCCGTTGCTACGTCGACGCTGCCACCAAGAATGTCGCTGGCGAGGTGAAAGCGGATCGTGGTGCTTGCGCGCGCGGTGTCGCGCCGCGATTCGCGGCGGGCGTCGAGTAGCGTGACCTGGTCGCTGAGCTTGACCGTGCCCGCCGAGCCCGTGATGCCGAACGCCTGCGCCGCAGAGAGAACCCGCACGGTCTTGGACAGCCGGTCGCTTGCGTACTCGTAGCGCAGCCCACCCTCGAGCCCGAGCGTTACGCCGTCGAGCGTGGAGCCGAGAGTTGTGCCGAACGCAATGCTTCCGGCCTGCTGCTGCAACGCACCGGGCGCCGCGATGTCGATCGTGAGCGTGCCATCAAGGGCGTCTTCAAGCAGCTTCAAATAGCAGGCGGTGAGCGTCACAGTGACCTGGTCGCCCGCGCTCGCCCGGCGGTTGCCATCGCGATCCAATAGCGTCACGGTCTGGCTACCGCCGGCGCCACAGACGGTCGTTACGGAGAGTTCGGTGGCGGTATCGACAGTGGCGATCCAATCGATCGCGTGCTGCGCCAGGCCCAACGCCAACTCGCCGTAGCCGAGGCCGAATGTCGAAGCGTCGACGATGTTCGCGGCCGACAGCGGAAGAGGCGCCTCGCGCAAGGGCGCTGGCGGAGGAAGCGGGGGCTCGGCCGTGTCTGGGCTGCCCCCGCCGCCGCCGCAGGCGGCTAGCGCGAGAGTCAAAGTCAGTGCAGCCGCCGCGCTGGCGCGGAGATTCGCGTTCAATGGCATTTTTGGTCATCTACCTGGAAACTTTTGCCGTTCGGTCCTCGCACTATCGCGCATCGGAGACACCCGGTTGCCGCGCAAGCGGTCACTCTTCTTGTCGAATGATTCGAGCCGACGGTGGGCAGCAAGTGCCGAGCGTTAGCCAACGCCTACGACACAGAGGCGACGACTGCGGCAACGGAATTCCATCTGGCGGGGTCGGGGGGGATGAATCATCGAGGTCCTCCGATCAGACCGCATCGACGAATTCACGGCCTCGGTGTCGGAACGGAGCAAGGCTCTCCGCTGCTACTTCCGCCACTTCGGCGGCGCCCCTAGCGTCGATTGGCACTGCGCCGACCCGCCTGCTATTCTTCAACCGGGAAAGTCAGCGAGATTCTGCGGTTGCTGCAGGTCGACGGGTGGCACCTGGTTGCAACGCGGGGCAGTCATCGCCAGTTCAAGCACGCGAGCAAACCGGGTCGCGTTACCGTTCCCGGCAAGCAGCGACGATCTCGCTCCCGGCACGCTGAACAGCATCTTCAAGCAGGCGGGTCTGACATCGTGAGGTTCCATGCGCTACGCCATCGTCATTGAGAAAGCCGACGGCAACTACTCGGCCTACGTTCCCGACCTGCCGGGTTGCGTTGCAACGGGCGCGACCGTGGCCGAAGTCGAGGCCGAGATTCGCGAAGCCATCGTCTTTCATGTCGAAGGCCTGCGCGAAGACGGCTTGCCCGTGCCCGCACCGGCGAGCCAGGTCGACTACGTTGACGTAACGGCGTAACCCGGCGCGGGGACCGACAGGGTTCTCCTGCCGCTGCTGAGGCAAAAGGAGGCCCAGTCATGTCACACGTCGAAGATCGCCTGGCCGCGCTCGGCCTGGTGCTGCCACCGCCGATCACACCACCGCCCGGCGTTGCACTGCCTTTCCAGTTCGTGCGCGTGCTCGGCGGCAGGGCGCTGATCTCGGGCCACGCGCCGCAGCACGCCGACGGTTCGCTCGCCACGCCGCTGGGCAAGCTCGGCCGCGAACTGACGGTGGAGCAGGGCTATGCGGCAGCGCGGCTGACGGCCCTGGCCATCCTCGGAAGCCTGAAGCGCGCGCTCGGCGATCTGGATCGCGTCAGCGCCTGGGGCCGCGTGTTCGGCATGGTCAACTCGGCGCCCGGCTTCAACCGCCAGCCGAGCGTCATCAACGGCTTCTCCGACCTGATCCTTGAACTCTACGGGCCCGACTCGGGCGCCCATGCCCGCAGCGCGGTGGGCATGGCCGAGCTGCCGTTCGACATTCCGGTCGAGATCGAAGGCGAAGTCGAGATCGCGGGCTCGTGATGCAGGGCCTCGACATCCGCCCCGCGACCGCCGATGACCGGCTGCCGCTCTACCGCATGCTCGAGCTGTACCAGCACGATCTGTCGGACGTGTGGGAGCAAGACCTCGACAGCCACGGCGAGTACGGCTATGCGCTCGACGACTACTGGGGCGATCCCGCCTGTCTGCCGTTCGTGTTCATCGTCGCCGGCCGCTATGCCGGCTTCGCGCTGGTCGATGCCGCTGTCCAGCTCGCCGGCAGCGAACGTTGGATCGCGCAGTTCTTCGTCCTCAAGAAGTACCGCCGGCAGGGCTTCGGCCGCGCCGCCGCGCGGGCGCTGTTCGGCCTGATGCCCGGCCGCTGGGAAGTCGGGCAGATGCCGCTCAACACGCCCGCGCAGGCCTTCTGGCGGCGCGTGATCGGCGAGTACACCGGCGGCAGTTTCGTTGAGCACCGGCTCGACGAGGGCGGGTGGCAAGGGGTGCTGCAGTGCTTCGACAACACGCCGGGCGCCGCTTCTGCAAGCCCTTGCTGAGTCGGCGCGCCGAGTTGCGGCAAACTGCTGCCGTGCTCACCAAGGAAAGCCGAATGTCCCGTTGCCGATTTGAACTCGCCCTGGCCGTGGCGCTGGCGCTGTGCGGCGCCCTGCCGCTGCTGGCCCAGGCCCAGGCACAAGCGCCAGGCGCCGCCTCGGCACCGCCCGCACCAGGCTTCAACAACAGCTCGGCCGTCTACCGCTGCGGCGGCGGCGTGAAGCTGCCCGTCGTCTACCTGAACATCCTCGACGGCGACTCGTTCGCCACGACCTACATCAATGGCACGCTGGCGCTGATGCGCTCGGGCCCGACCGGCTCGGGCGCCAACTACTACCCGGTCGACGACAAGCTCGGCTACCGCTGGCAGGTCAAGGGCGATCTCGGCACGCTGTGGTATCGACGGGCGGGCGACCCAGCGGCGCGCGAGACGATGCTGTTGCAGGATTGCAAGGCGCAGCGGGCGCCGTAGCGCGCCAGCGCACATCGAGTGAGGCGAACCATGCACACCCTGTACGGATCAGCGGGCTCGGGCTCGGCAGCCATCGAGGCCGCGCTCGTGATGTGCGGCATGCCGTATCGCGTCGTCAATGCCGCGTCGTGGGAGCCGGCCTCGGCCCTTGACGAGCTCGGCCGGGCCAACCCGCTGCGGCAGATCCCGACGCTGGTCTTGCCCAGTGACGCCGGCGTGCTCACCGAAAGCGCGGCGATCCTGATCCACCTCGGCCTCGCCCACCCGGCTTCGGGCCTGCTGCCCGCTGCACCCGCAGCGCGCGACCAGGCAATCCGCGGGCTCGTCTTCATCGCCGCCAACTGCTATGCGGCGATCGGCGTGATCGACTATCCCGAACGCTGGTGCACCGCAGCGACCGAGCCGATGAAGGAGCACATTCGCAGCGGCGCGCGGGCGCGGCTGCACCGCTACTGGGAGGTCTTCGCCGACACGTTCCCCGCGCCGCAAGGGTTCCACGGCGGCGCAGCGCCGGGCGCGCTCGATTTGCTGGCCGCGGTGGTGTCGAGGTGGTCGGGGGCGCGGGCCCACGTTCGCACCGAACGGCCGGCGTTCTCGGCGCTGCTGGACCGAGTCGACACCCATCCGAGCCTGGCGCCGGTGTTCGCGCGCCACTGGCCGGCTTGAATGACGACCCCAAGATGCCTGCGGCATCGTCCCTCGGGGGGATCTCAGCCTTCTTGGGAGGGGAGCGGCCCGGCGAGGGCTGAGGCACGGCTGCGGCCATGCCCGAGCTGCGCTTCAAGGTCCTCGGCCGGTCGATCGCCGTCGCGCGGCTGGGCGAGGGCTGGGCGGCGTGGCAGCTTGGCGCCGATGGCAAACGGGGCCGGGCGGAGTTCGAGATTCCCGAGTTCATCGCCGAAGGCGAGCTCTGCCAGTACCTGGCCGATCTGTTCCACGAAGCGGCCACGCCAGGCCATGGCGGGGCGTTTCAGGTCCGTTGAGGTTGTGGCTTGCCGCCTAAAGAATGCTTCCCTGCCTGCCGATAGCAGGCCATGACCCGACCGATCCCGGTTCGATGGAGTGCTCCTCGATCATGATCTCCACTTTGCTCTGGATCGTCCCGGCCCTCGGATTGCTGGCCGGTGGCTGGTTCGCCAGCGCATGGTTCTACCAACGCAAGATCGTGGCCCTGCACGGCCAGATGAAGGCGGTGCGGCAGACGGCAGCGGAGCACGCCAACCAGGTGCGGCGGCAGATCGGCCAACTCCAGGCCGAACTCGCGGCACGGCCGCCTGCTACCGCGGCACAACGCGAAGCGCGGGCCGCTGCGGCGGCACCGGCGCCAGCCCCCGCACCCACGCCGGCTTCAGTCGCCGCCGCAGCCGCAGCCGCCGTGGCAGCGCGTCGCGCCGCAGCGGACAAGCTCGTTCCCGACCATGGCTTTGCCGCGACCGCGATTGCCGGCCACGGCTTCGCGACGACGCAGGTGATGGAGCAGCCCGCAGGCAGCGGCCGCTGACCGCCCGCGAAGGTTCAGCCGGGCGGCTTGGCCGCGCGGGCCTGCCGCGCCGCTTCACGCAGCACGAACAGGTACAGGCTCTCCACCTGCTGCCGCGCCCACGGCGTGCGGCGCAGGAATTTCAGGCTCGACGCAACGCTCGGGTCTTGCTGAAAGCAGCGGATGTTCACCGCCTCGCCCAGCGCCGGCCAGCCGTAGTGGGCGACCAGCTCGGTCAGCATCTGCTCCAGCGTCACGCCGTGGAGCGGGTTCTTCGGCTGTGCGGGGGTCTTCGTCATGAGCCGATCGCGCGCCTGCGCACGCACTCGATGTAGGCCTCGCCGTCGGGCGGCAGGCCGCTGCGCTGCGACGCCCACAGCATCTCGCCCAGGCACTCCATCACCGCGTGCTGCGCCTCGTGCGCCGAGCCGCGCTTGGCCGCCAGCAGCTCGAAGGCCTGGCGGATGCCGCGGGGCTGGTCGATGCCGACCTGTTCGCTGATCGAGAGGTGCATCGACAAATGCAGAAACGGGTTGGTGCGGCCGTCATCGACCGTGAACACCGCCGCCAGTGCGGCCTCGGTGTCGGCCAGGTCGGCGGCGTACTCCGGGTGCTCGGCGATCCAACTCGCGGCCAGGTCTTCCATCGGCGTCAGCGGCAGCCGGTCGCGCAGCTTGGCTGCGGTGGTGCAGAAGAATCGCCTGACGTCGTCTTGCGAGGGGCTGAACATATTCGACAATTGTGGCTTGACTGCCAGCCTGATCGCCGACCCGTGGTTCTACGCCGCCGCCATCCCGGCGGTGCTGCTGATGGGGCTGTCCAAGAGCGGCTTTGCCAGCGGCTTCGGCGCGCTGGCCACGCCGCTGATGGCGCTGACGATCCCGGTGCCGCAGGCGGCGGCGATCATGCTGCCGCTGCTGCTGGTCATGGACGGCGCCGGCCTGCAGCGGCTGTACCGGCAGCGCGACCCGGCGCTGCTGCGGCTGCTGCTGCCAGCCGGCTTGTTGGGTACGCTGGTCGGCACCTTGTTGTTCGGCGTGTTGGCGCCAAACACGGTGGCCGGCGTGGTCGGCGCTCTGACGCTGCTGTTCCTGGCGCAGCGGCTCGCCTTTCCACCGCGCGCCGGCGCCGCGCCGCCCCCGCGCTGGCTCGGCTTCGGCCTCGGCATCGCGTCGGGCTTCACAAGCTTCGTTGCCCACGCCGGCAGCCCGCCGATCAACGCCTACGTGCTGTCGCTGCGGCTGGCGCCGGTCACTTATGCGGCCACGATGTCGGTGTTCTTCGCTGCGGTGAATCTGTCGAAGTGGATTCCGTACGCCTGGCTCGGCTTGATCGACCTGCGCAACATGGCGACTGCGCTGGTGCTGATGCCGCTGGCGCCGCTGGGCGTGTGGGCGGGCGTTCGGCTGACGCGCCACATCCAGCCGACGTGGTTCTACCGCGTCGCGTACACGGGCATGTTCCTGACCGGCGTCAAGTTGCTGTGGGACGGGCTGAAGTGATGGTGGCCCCCAAGCTCGCGGCCGCGCCGCTTCGCTGCCCCCCGAGGGGGCGCTGCCCGCCTTGGGGCGGCCCGGCGGCGGGCGTCCCGCTCAAGGTTCAGCAGGCGGCTTGTTGTCGCTCCAGCCCTCGCGCTGGTTGCGCTGCGCGCTTTGGCGCTCTTGCGCGAACAACGTTTCCAGTTGCTGCCGGCCCTGCTTGGCCATCGCGATGAAACGGGCTTCGTCCTTCAGGTGCGGCAGCATTTCTTCGAGTTGCTGCACGGTGTGGCGGCGAAAGCGCATTGCCAGCGTGCGCGCCTGGTGCGGCTGCCAGCCGAGCACGCCGAGCACGCTGCGCGCGCTCATCAGCGACGAATCGAGCGTCTCGCGCTCGACCATCGTGACCCCGAGTTCGCGCAGCTTGAAGTAGTGCTGCGTGTTGCGCGCGCGGGCCACGATCGCAAGGTTCGGAAAGTGCTCGCGCACCAGCGCGGCGACCTTGAGGCTTTGCTCCACATCGTCGATCGCCAGCACGAACACCTGCGCGCTTGCCGCACCGGCGGTGCGCAGCAGGTCGAGCCGCGTCACGTCGCCGTAGAACGCACGCCAGCCGAACTTGCGCATCGTGTCGATCTGCTCGGCGCTGTGGTCGAGCACCGTCGGCACGATGCCGTTGGCGTAGAGCATGCGGCTGACGATCTGCCCGTAACGGCCGAGCCCGGCCACGATCACCGACGCGCTCTGCGGCTCGCTGATCTCGGCCATGTCGCTGCGCTTGCCGAGCGCCAGGTGCGGTATCCACCAGCGGTCGGCGGCGACGAGCATCAGCGGTGTCAGCAGCATCGAGATCGCCACCGTGGCGACGAGCAGCGACGATGTTGCCGGGTCGATCAAGCTGGCGCCAGCGGCGGTCTGGAACACGACGAAGCCGAACTCGCCGCCCTGCGCGAGCAGCAGAATGAACACCGGCCGCTCCGGCCCGGGCAACGGCATCACCCGCGCCATCGCCCACAGCACCGCTGCCTTGACGAGCAGAAAGCCGAGCACCAACAGCGCGATCAGCAGCGGCCGCTGCAACACCACCGCGAAGTCGATCGTCATTCCGACGGCAATGAAGAACAGGCCGAGCAGCAAGCCCTTGAACGGCTCGATGTCGGTCTCCAGCTCGCGCCGGTATTCGCTCTCGGCCAGCAGCACGCCGGCGAGGAAGGCGCCGAGCGCCATCGACAGGCCGACCGTGTGCATCAGCGCCGCCGTGGCGACCACGAGCAGCAGCGACGCAGCGGTGAAGATCTCGGGCGTCTTGCTGCCCGCGATCCAGCGCAGCGCTGGCCGCAGCAGCAGCCGGCCGCCGAGCACGATGGCGGCGATCACGCCGATGGCCTTGGCAGCGCCCAGCCAGCCGCTGCCGCTGGCATGGGCATCGGCCATGGCGAGCAGCGGCAGCAGCGCGAGGATGGGGATGGCGGCCACGTCTTGCAGCAGCGCGACGCTCAAGATGCTTTGGCCCGAGGTCGTGGCCATCAGGTTGCGCTCGGCCAGCACCCCCAGGCCGATGGCGGTGGACGACATCGCCAACCCGAGGGCCGCTACCAGTGCCAGCCGCCAATCGACGCCAACGAGCACCGCCGCGCCCAACATCAACGCCGCCGAGCCGAACAACTGCACGCTGCCCCAGCCGAAGATCGGTTTGCGCAACGACCACAGCCGCTTCGGTTCGAGCTCGAGCCCGACCAGGAACAGCATCAGCACGACGCCGAACTCGGCGAACTCCAGCATCTGCTTCGGGTCGGTGACGAGTGCGAGACCCCAAGGCCCGATGGCGATGCCGGCCACGAGGTAGCCGATGATCGAACCGAGGCCGGCCAGCCGCGCCAGGGGGACGGCGACGACGGCGGCGGCGAGGTAGATCAGGGTGCCGGTCAGCCAGGAGTTGTGTTCCATGTCACTGCGGCCTTTCGTGTCGGCGTTGCGATTGGCCGCTGGGGTGGCAAAGGCACGTCCGAACAGGCAACGAAGCTTCATCGCTGGCGGTCGGCGCTGCGCGCCGACT
>JANOVJ010000747.1:0-2899 GCA_031417295.1 bacterium
GATGCAGCGAGCCCGGACACAAACAGTCCTGTGGACTGTTTGTGCTTGGTGAGCGCCCGGGCCTATGGCCCGGGCCGCAGGGTAGTCGGCGCAACGCGCCGACCGCCCGCGCTGAAGCTTCGTTGCCTGTTCGGGCGCGCCTTTGCCCACCCATCTTGCGCGCGGGGAGCCGACACCAAAGCTCAACAGGAAGGCCATCACTTCACCCGATCCGATTTCTGGAACGACTTCTGCCGCTTGAACAAGCCCTTGCGATAAAACGGCGCGAGCTGCAACCAGGTGCGGACCTTGAGCCAGCGACCGTACAGCCCCATCGGCTCGAACATCACAAAGGCGATCAGCACCGCGCCGTAAACCACACCCTGCAATCCCGCAGCTTGGCCGATCGCTGGCGGCAGAAAGTCCTTGCCGAGCGCGATCAACTGCGGCATCGCGATCAGGAAGGCCGCGCCGAGGAACGCGCCGTGCACCGAGCCGAGCCCGCCGATCACGACCAGCAGCAGCAGGTCGATCGACTGCACGATATTGAACTGGTCCGGCGAGAGGAAGCTGATCTTGTGCGCGTACAGCGCGCCGCCCAGCCCCGCCAGCGCCGCCGAGATGGCGAACGACATCGACTTGTAGCGCGCCAGATGGATGCCCATGCTCTGCGCCGAAATCTCCGAATCGCGGATGGCGACGAAGGCGCGGCCGGTGGGCGAGCGCAGGATGTTCAGCACCGCCAGCGTCGACAGCACGGCCATCACCAGGCACACCAGGTAGAACTCGGCGCCCGAACCGAGCTTCCAGTCGAAGATCGCCAGGCCCTTGACCGACATACCGGCATTGCCGCCGGTGACCGACTCCCAGCGCGCCAGCACCTCTTCGACGATGAAGCCGAACGAGAGCGTCGCGATACCGAGGTAGATGCCTTTCACCCGCAGCGCCGGCAGGCCAACGACCACGCCCACCGCCGCCGACAACCCCATCGCGCAGGCCATCGAGAGCGGAAACGGCCAGCCCCTGGCGGCGAGATAGGCCTCGGTGTAGGCGCCCACGCCCAGGAACGCAGCGTGGCCGATCGAGAACAGCCCGGTGAAGCCGGCCAGCAACATCAACCCCAGGCCGACGATGCCGTAGATCAGGATGAAGGTGAGCTGCGACAGCCAGTACTCGGGCACGATCCACGGCGCCAGCACCAGCGCCACCAACAGCGCGCCATACCAGAAGCGATGCCCGCCATGCTTGGCGAGATCGATGTCCTGGTCGTAGCTGGTCTTGAAGACGAAGCGCATGGTCAGTCCGGCGCCGGGCCGCCCCAAGGCGGACTGCACCCCTTTGGACCGCGAATGCGGGCCACTTTGTGGCCCTCGGGGCAGCGAAGGTGCGAAGCACCAAGCTTGGGGGCCGTCATCTCTAAACCTTTTTTCTCAGCTTCTCGCCGAACAGCCCGTTCGGCCGCACGACGAGCATGATCAGCACCACCACGTAGGCGGCCACGTCCTTGAAGCCTTCGGGCAGGTAGAAGCCGGCGGTCGATTCGACGATGCCGATCACCAACCCGCCGACGATCGCACCCGGCAGGCTGCCGAAGCCGCCGACCACCGCTGCCGGAAACGCCTTCAGCCCCACGAAGCCCATGTTCGCGTGAACGAACGTGATCGGCGCCAGCAACAACCCGGCGATCGCCGCGACCATCGCCGCCAGCGCCCACACCAGCGCGTTCAGCTTCTTCACCGGAATGCCCATGTAGTAAGCGGCGATCTGGTTCTGCGAAGCCGCCTGCATCGCCACCCCGACGCGGGTGTAGCGGAACAGCCCGTACAGCAGGCCGCACAACACGGCGGTGGCGCCGATGATCACGACCTGCTCGCCCGCCAGCACCAGTTCGCCGGCACGGAACGTCACGTCCTTGTACGGCACCGGCAGCACATGGGTTTCGGTGCCGATGCCGGGGATCATCGTGATCAGCCCGCGGGCCACGTAGCCGATGCCCACCGTCAACATCACGATCGAGAACGCGGGCTCGCCGAGCACGGGGCGGATCACCAGCCGCTCGGTCCCGAAGCCGACCAGCGCCATGCCGAGGATCGACGCCGGCACCGCGATCCAGAACGGGAAGCCGAGAAACGTCATGCAGGCCAGGCCGATGAAGGCGCCGACCATCATCAGGTCGCCCTGGACGAAGCTCACCGTTTCGGTGGCCTTGTAGATCAGCACGAAGCCGAGCGCGATCAGGCCGTAGATACAGCCTTGCGCCACGCCGCTGATAACGATCTGGACAAACTGCAAACTGCCGCCTGTGAGGTGAACTGCCGATACAACGCTGCCGGCGACTGGCTATGCTCGAGCCCGCATCGGCCCGGCAAGCCGATGGGTTGTAGCGAACGCGCGGTCATCGCGCGAGCGTGTAAACCCGACTTCCCGGCACCTCTCCCCCCGTTCAAGCGATGATGAAAACGACGACAAGGCTCGCCGCAGGGCTGGGTTTCTACGGCGACTCGTGGGAGCCGGTCCGCGCGTCGATCGAGCGTGGCAACGTGCAGTACGTGTGCTCCGACCACCTCGCCGAACTCACGCTTGCCATCCTGCGCAAGGATTTGGCGCGGGACGCCAACGCTGGCTTCACCAAAGACCTGGTGCCGATGCTCACCGGGCTGTGGCCGGCCGCCTCGGCGCGCGGCGTGAAGTTCGTGCTCAACGCCGGTGGGCTGAACCCCGAGGGCGCGCGCGACGCGCTGGTGGCCGCGTTCACGGCCAAGGGCTTCAAGGCGCGCATCGCGGTTGTCACTGGCGACGCGCTGCTGCATCGCATCGATGCGCTGCAAGCCAATGGCGAAGCACTGGCCCATATGGACACCGGCGCCGGCATCGCTGCGGTGCGCGACCGCCTCGTCTTCGCCAACGCCTACCTCGGCGC
>JANOVJ010000748.1:0-5103 GCA_031417295.1 bacterium
CTACTGGGGCTTCTTCCCGGCCGATGAAGCGGGCTGGGGGCGGATCCCGGTGTGGGGCTTCGCCAACGTTGTCGAGTCGCGCTGCGAGGGGGTGGCCGTCGGCGAACGGCTCTACGGCTACTGGCCGATGGCCAGCCACGCCGTGCTGCGGCCAGCGCGCGTTTCGCCGGCCGGCTTCAGCGACGGCGCCGAGCACCTGCGCGAACTGCACCCGGTCTACAACCACTATTTGCGCTGCAGCGCAGACCCCGGGTACGACGCCAGGCACGAAGCCGAGCAGGCGCTGCTGCGGCCGCTGTACATCACCTCGTTCCTGATCGACGACTTTCTGGCCGACAACGGCTTCTTCGGCGCGCGCCGCGTGCTGCTCTCCAGCGCGTCGAGCAAGACGGCCTACGGCACCGCGTTCTGCCTCGCCCGGCGCCGCGGCGCCGACTCGGCGGTTCGCGTGGTCGGCCTGACGTCGCCAGGCAACATCGCCTTCACGCAGGGGCTCGGCTGCTATGACGAGGTGCTGGCCTACGACAGCATCGCGCAGCTGGCCACCGACGAACCGGCGGTGTATGTCGACTTCTCCGGCAGCGCCGAGCTGCGCGCTGGCGTGCACACGCACTTCGGCGAACGGCTGGCCTACAGTTGCTCGGTCGGCGGCACTCACTGGAACGAACTCGGCGGCGGCAAGGGCCTGGCGGGCCCGCGCCCGGTGCTGTTCTTTGCCCCGGCACAGATCGCCAAGCGCCGCACCGATTGGGGCCCGGCTGGATTGGAACAGCGGCTCGCTGAAGCATGGCGCGCATTCATGCAGCCCGTGACCGACCCGGCACACCCCTGGCTGCGGGTGGTGCGCGGTGAGGGCCCAGCGGCCGTGGACGCCGTCTACGCGGCCTTGCTCGACGGCCGCTCGGCACCGCAAGACGGGCACGTGCTGGCGTTGTGAGTCTTGCTCGCCGGAGCGCTCAAGCCGGCTGCCGGCGGGCCGACATCCAGAGACGACTCCCTGCACCTCCATTGCCATGGACAACCCGTTGAGCGTGCCACTGACCGAGCCTCTGCCGACCCTCGCGGCCTGGGCGGCCTACTTTGAGGCCGCCACGATTCCCGTGCTTGCCAGCACCGCAGAGGCGCTGGAGGCGCTGCGCGAGCGCGAGGACGACGTCGACGCCAATCTGATTGGCGAGACTGTTTCTGCCGACCCGTTGATGACGCTGCGGGTGCTGGCCCACGCCGCCGCCCACCGCTCGCCGCGGATGGTGACTGACACCGGCACCGTGACGGCCGCGATCGTGATGATGGGCATCACACCCTTTTTTCGCAGCTTCGGCCCGGCCCCGACCGTCGAGGACCGGCTCGGCGAGCAACCGGCGGCGCTGGCCGGGCTGCACGCGGTGCTCCGCCGCTCCCACCGTGCGGCGACCTTCGCGATCGGCTTCGCCGTGCACCGCATGGACCCGGATGCCGCGCTGATCCACCAGGCTGCCCTGCTGCATGACTTTGCGGAGCTGCTGCTGTGGTGCCACGCGCCTACGTTGGCGCTCGGCTTGCAGCGGGCGCAGCAGGCCGACCCGGCATTGCGCTCGGCGGCGGCGCAACAGGGGCTGCTGAACGTTCAGCTGGGCGACCTTCAGCAGGCGCTGATGCTGGCCTGGCGGCTGCACGACCGGCTGGCCAAGACCGCCGACGAGCGGCACGCGGGGCATCCGAGCGTGCGCACGGTGGCGCTGGCGGTGCGCCTGGCGCGGCACTCGGCCGAGGGCTGGGAGAACGCGGCGCTGGCCGACGACTTCAGCGAGGTGGCGCAACTGTTGAACCTGTCCACCGTTGCAGCCCAGGAGCTCGTTCACGCGATCGGCGCCTGATGCGCGCAGTGGGGCGCTCGGCCGATCGGGCCGATCCGGCCTGCAAGAGAAGCCCGTGCCACTAGAATCCCGGCGGTGTGCGAGGCAGGCAACCCCAACCCGGAGAACCCCGAAGAATGGACACGCAAGGCATCCAGCAGTTCCTGAGCACGACCCTGCTCGACCTGGCGATCAAGGTCGTCGCGGCACTGGCGTTCTGGGTCATCGGCCGCTGGTTGATCGGCCGCGTGATCTCGGTGATGCAAGCGGCGATGAACCGCAACCACGTCGACCCGACGCTCACCAAGTACATGGGCTCGATCGTCGCGGTGGCGTTGAACATCGCGTTGGTGCTGGGCATCCTGGGTTACTTCGGCATCCAGACGACCTCGTTCGCGGCGATGCTGGCCGGCGCGGGCGTGGCCATCGGTGCGGCCTGGAGCGGTTTGCTCGGCAACTTTGCGGCCGGTGCGTTCATGCTGATCCTGCGCCCGTTCAAGGTCGGCGACTTCGTTTCGATCGGCGGCGTGGTCGGCACGGTGCATGAACTCGGCCTGTTCGGCACTTCGCTCATCACCCCCGACAACGTGCACACGCTGGTCGGCAACGGCAAGATATTTTCCGACACGATCCAGAACTTCTCGACCCTGCCGGCGCGCCGGGTGGAGCGCATCGCGCAACTCGCCGCGGGCGTGAACCCGATCGACGCGATCGCCAGGCTGAAGGCGGCGGTGGCGACGATCCCGAACATCTCGACCACGATGCCGCCCGAGGTGAGCCTGCTCGACATGAAGCTCGAAGGCCCGGTGATCGCGGTGCGCCCGTACACGCATACCGACCATTACTGGCAGGTGTATTTCGACACCAACGAGGCGATCGTTCGCGTGTGTACCGAAGCCGGCTGGCCGGCCCCTGCGAGCCCGCAACTGCACCGGGTGATCGCCGCCTGATCGAGCCCCTTCACACGGGGACGGCAGTCGTCCCCTTGACCCGGTCGAGGACGAAGCTGGTCTTGCAGTCTTCGACGCTGGGGTGCTTGAGCAGAGTGTCCATGATGAAGCGCGAGTAGTGCGCCATGTCCTGCACCACCACACGCAGCAGGTAGTCCATCTCGCCCGTCAGCGAAGCGCACTCGACGACCTCGGGCCAGGTTTGCACCGCCGCCCGGAACAGGTCCATCGGGTTGCGCTTGTGGACTTCAGCGTGCTTCTCCAGCCGCACGTTCAGATAGGCCGTGAGGCCGAAGCCGACCCGCTCGGGCCGCACCAGCGCCACATAGCCTGCAATCACGCCTGATTCTTCAAGCCTTTTCACGCGCCGCAGCGTGGCCGACGGCGACAGGCTGACTTGCGCGGCGAGGACGTCGTAGGTCATCCGGCCGTCTGCTTGGAGCGCGCGAAGAATGCGCCGGTCGAGGGCGTCGAGACTGGAAGCGTTGGTCATGCGGCTCAAGTTTGCAGGATTCCTGCGTCGTGATCAAGCTTGGCGCTGCAACTTGCAGAAAACCTGCGAAGCAACGAACCTACAGTGGTGGCCGACGCAAGCAGCTCGACAACAGGAGACGGAACATGCAATTCACGCCTTGGGACAACCCGATGGGTACCGACGGTTTCGAGTTCGTAGAGTACGCGGCACCGGACCCGGCCGCGCTGGGCAGGCTGTTCGAGCAGATGGGCTTCACCGCGATCGCGCGGCACCGCCACAAGAAGGTCACGCTGTACCGACAGGGCGGCATCAACTTCATCATCAACGCCGAGCCGAACTCGTTCGCGCAGCGCTTTGCGCGGCTGCACGGGCCGAGCGTGTGCGCGATGGCGTTTCGGGTCGATGATGCGGCACAGGCGTATGCGCGCGCACTCGAACTCGGCGCCTGGGGCTTCGACAACCAGACCGGGCCGATGGAGCTGAACATCCCGGCGATCAAGGGCATCGGCGATTCGCTGATCTACTTCGTCGATCGCTGGCAGGGCAAGAGCGGCGCGGCGCCGGGCGCGATCGGCAACATCAGCATCTACGACGTGGATTTCGTGCCCATCCCAGGCGCCGTGGCAGCAACTGCGGGCCACGGCTTGACCTACATCGACCACCTGACGCACAACGTGCACCGCGGGCGGATGAAGGAGTGGGCCGATTTCTATGAGCGGCTGTTCAACTTCAGAGAGGTTCGCTACTTCGACATCGAAGGCAAGTTGACCGGCTTGAAGAGCAAGGCGATGACGAGCCCCTGCGGCAAGATCCGCATTCCGATCAACGAGAGTTCGGACGACAAGAGCCAGATCGCCGAGTACCTGGCCCTGTACCACGGCGAAGGCATCCAGCACATCGCGCTCGGCAGCGACGACATCTACACCACGGTCGAGGGCATGAAGGGCGGCGGCGTCGCGTTCCAGGACACGATTGAAACCTACTACGACCTCGTCGACCGGCGCTTGCCGAACCACGGCGAGAGCCTGGCTGAACTGCGGCGGCTGCGCATCCTGATCGACGGCGCGACACACCAGGGCGCCCCGAATGAACTGCTGCTGCAGGTGTTCACGCAAACGGTGATCGGGCCGATCTTCTTCGAGATCATTCAGCGCAAGGGCGACCAGGGTTTTGGCGAGGGCAACTTCCGCGCGCTGTTCGAAAGTATCGAGCTCGACCAGGTGCGGCGCGGTGTGTTGCAGGACACGGCGGCGCGATGACGGCCATGAGCCCGCCGGGCCACCCCAAGGGCGAATTGACCGCAGTGCGCAGCACGGAGGTTGTCAGATGAGCCCGCTCGGCCGCCCGAAGGGCTTACACACCGCAGTGCGAAGCACGGAGGTTGCCAGATGAGCACCGATGCCAAGGCGCTGAACCTGGGCGTGGCGCCCGTCACTTACGGTCACGGCGAGCGCCCGCCGCGGGGTGACTATGCGCAAGCTCGGGCCGACTACACCTGCGAGCAGGACTGGGCTCGCTACACCCCGCAGGAGCACGACCTGTACCGTCGCCTCTACGAGCGCCAAGCCGCACAGCTCCCTGGCCTCGCCTGCGAAGAGTTCATCGAGGCGCTGCAGTACCTGGGCGAGCCGGATCACATCCCCCGTTTCGACGTGCTGACCGAGAAGCTGCGCCGAGCCACCGGCTGGGAGATCGTTGCGGTACCGGGCCTGATCCCCGAGGAGGCCTTCTTCTCGCTGCTGTCGAAACGGCTATTCCCGGTGACGGGCTGGTTACGCCGGCCCGAGGAGTTCGACTACGTCGTTGAGCCCGATGTGTTCCATGACCTGTTCGGCCACGTGCC
>JANOVJ010000749.1:0-6919 GCA_031417295.1 bacterium
GCTGGCGCTGGCGAACCCCAAACGGCCGCTGGTGGCGATCGTTGCCGGCTCCAAGGTCAGCACCAAGCTGACGATCCTGAAGGCGCTGGCGAGCAAGGTCGATCAGTTGATCGTCGGCGGCGGCATCGCCAACACCTTCATGCTCGCCAAGGGCCTGCCGATCGGCAAGAGCCTGGCCGAGCCGGGGCTGGTCGATGAAGCGAAGGCGGTGATCGAGGCGATGGCCGCGCGCGGCGCGGCGGTGCCGATCCCGACCGATGTGGTCACGGCCAAGACCTTCGCCGCCGACGCGCCCGCCACGACCCGGCTGGCGAGCGAGGTCGAGGCCGACGACCTGATCCTCGACATCGGGCCGCAGACCGCCGCGCTGCTGGCCGAGCAGTTGAAAGCCGCCGGCACCATCGTCTGGAACGGCCCGGTCGGCGTGTTCGAGTTCGACGCCTTCGCGCACGGCACCGAGACCATCGCCCGCGCGATTGCGGCCTCCAGCGCGTTCAGCATCGCCGGTGGCGGCGACACGCTGGCGGCCATCGCCAAGTACGGCATCGGCGGCGATGTGAGCTACATCTCGACCGGCGGCGGCGCCTTTCTGGAAGTGCTGGAAGGCAAGACGCTGCCGGCGTTCGAGATTCTCGAAAAGCGCGCGCAGGGTTGAGCGCGCGCGTCGCATAAGTCATATGCCCTCGCCGGCCGCAACCCGTGGCCGGCATCGCGAATAATCGCTAGACAACAACATCCTTCGTTCGGAGACTGCCATGACCCGCGCCACCAAGATCGTCGCCACCCTCGGCCCTGCCTCGTCGTCGCCGGAGGTGCTGGAGCGGATGATGCTTGCCGGGGTCGACGTGGTGCGGCTGAATTTCTCGCACGGCACGGCGCAAGACCACATCGACCGCGCGACGCTGGTGCGCGAGGTGGCGCGGCGGGTGGGCAAGGAGGTCGCGATCATGGCCGACCTGCAGGGCCCGAAGATCCGCGTCGGCAAGTTCGAGGGCGGGATGACGATGCTGGTGGCGGGCCAGAAGTTCGTGCTCGACGGCGCGACCACCGAACTCGGCAGCAACGACCGCGTCGGCCTGGATTACAAGGACCTGCCGCGCGACGTGAAGGCCGGCGACACATTGCTGCTCAACGACGGGCTGTTGCGCCTGACGGTGGACAAGGTCCGCGGCGAAGAGGTGCACACCACGGTGATGGCCGGCGGCGAGCTGTCGAACAACAAGGGCATCAACAAGGCCGGCGGCGGGCTGACCGCGCCGGCCCTGACGGCCAAGGACATGGAGGACATCAAGACCGCGATGAGCTTCCAGTGCGAGTACCTGGCGGTGAGCTTCCCGAAAAACGCGACCGACATGGAAATGGCGCGCCAGCTCGCCAACGTGGCCGGCGAGCCGTGGCGGCACCGGCCGGCGCTGATCGCCAAGATCGAGCGCATCGAGGCGATTCCGGCGCTGGCCGAAATCCTGCGCGCGTCGGACGGCATCATGGTCGCGCGCGGCGACCTGGCGATCGAGGTCGGCAACGCCTCGGTGCCGGCGCTGCAAAAACGCATGATCCGGATGGCGCGCGAGGCCGACAAGGTGGTGATCACCGCGACCCAGATGATGGAGTCGATGATCGTCAACCCGGTGCCGACGCGGGCCGAGGTGAGCGACGTGGCCAACGCTGTACTCGACGGCACCGATGCGGTGATGCTGAGCGCCGAAACGGCCACCGGCAAGTACCCGGTCGAGACGATCACGCAGATGGCCGCGATCGCGCTCGAAGCCGAGGCCGCCGACGACGTGACGCTGGAAACCGACTTCACGAACAAGAAATTCGGCCGCATCGACCAGTCGATCGCGATGGGTGCGTTGTTCACCGCGCACCACCTCGGATGCAAGGCGATCCTGGCGCTGACCGAATCGGGCTCGACGGCACTGTGGATGAGCCGGCACAACATCAAGGTGCCGATCTACGGCCTGACGTCGCAGCTGATCTCGCAGCGCAAGATGACGCTGTACCGCAACGTGCGCCCGCTGTTGATGGCGGCCTTCAGCGACCGCGACGCGGCGCTGGCGAACGCCGAGTCCTTGCTCGTCGAGCGTGGCGTGCTGCGCTCCGGCGACACCTACGCGATCACCTGCGGCGAACCGATGGGCCACCCCGGTGGCACGAACATGCTCAAGGTGTGCCGCGTGACATGACTGCCCCTAGCTCGCTTCGCTCGCGCCCCCCGAGGGGAGCTCGGGCCGCTTGGGGCGGCCCGGCGCTGGCCCGAGGGGCGGCCTCATGACACTTACCATCCAGGACATTCGGGCCGCCGCAGACCGCCTCCGCGGGCACGTGCTCGACACGCCCTGCCTGCCCTCGCGCACGCTCGGTGAGCTGGCTGGCTGCGAAGTCTTTCTGAAGTTCGAGAACCACCAGTTCACAGCCTCGTTCAAGGAACGTGGCGCGCTGAACAAGATCGCGCAGTTGACGGCCGAGGAACGCGCGCGCGGCGTGCTCGCTGTCTCGGCCGGCAACCATGCCCAGGGCGTGGCCTATCACGCGCAACGGCTCGGCATCCCGGCCACGATCGTGATGCCGCGCTTCGCCCCGGCGGTGAAGGTGGAGCGCACGCGCGGCTTCGGCGCGACCGTGGTGCTCGAAGGCGACACCTTCGACGATGCGCGCACGCACGGCCTGGCGCTCGCCGTCGAGCGCGGGCTGACGCTGGTGCATCCGTACGATGATCTGGCGGTGATGGCCGGCCAGGGCACGATCGGGCTGGAGATGCTGGCGCAGCAACCATCGATCGACACGCTGGTCGTGGCCGTCGGCGGCGGCGGGCTGATCAGCGGCGTGGCCACGGCGGCGCGGGCGCTGAAGCCGGGGATCGAGATCGTCGGCGTGCAGACCGAACGCTTCCCGGCGGTGTGGAACGCGGTGCGCGGCGAACAACTGGAATGCGCGCAGGCGACGATTGCCGATGGCATCGGCGTGCGCTCGCCGGGTGCGCTGACGCTGCCGTTCATCCGTGAGCGCGTCAACGACATGCTGCTGGTGTCGGAAGACGACATCGAGCAGGCGATCCTGATGCTGCTCGAAATCGAGAAGACGGTGGTCGAAGGCGCGGGGGCGGTCGGCCTGGCCGCGCTGATGAAACACCGCGAACGCTTCGCCGGGCGCAAGGTCGGGTTGATCCTGTGTGGCGGCAACATCGAGCCGCTGGTGCTGGCCGAAATCATCGAGCGCGGGATGGTGCGCTCGGGCCGCCTGGCGCGCCTGCGCCTCGACCTGCGCGACGTGCCCGGCGCGCTGGCCGACGTGGCCACGCTGCTCGGCAGGCTGGGCGCCAACATCGACGAGATTCAGCATCAGCGCGCGTTCACTTCGCTCTCGGTCGAGCGGGCGCAGATCGAGGTGGTGGTGCACACGCGCGGGGTGTTGCACATCGCCGAAATTCTCACGGCGCTGCGCGCCCACGGCTACCGGGCCGAACGGGTCGGCTGACCACCCGTCGCTAGAATGCGAGCGGCGCTGCGGCGGGTGGAACCACCCGAACCGGGCGGGGTTTTCGTGCCTTGTTTCTACCTTATCAACCAGCGAGTTCCATCATGCCTCTCGTCTCCATGCGCCAACTGTTGGACCACGCCGCCGAGAACGGCTACGGCATTCCGGCCTTCAACGTCAACAACCTCGAACAGGTGCAGGCCGTGATGACGGCGGCTGACGAAGCCGGCGCGCCGGTGATCCTGCAGGCCAGCGCCGGTGCGCGCAAATACGCGGGCGAGGCCTTCATCAAGCACCTGATCTCGGCCGCCGTCGAGACCTGGCCGCATATCCCGCTGGTGATGCACCAAGACCACGGCCAGAGCCCGGCGGTGTGCGAGGGCGCGATCGGCCTCGGCTTCAGCTCGGTGATGATGGACGGCTCGCTGCAAGCGGACGGCAAGACCATCGCCAGCTTCGACTACAACGTCGAGGTGACGCGCAAGGTCGTCGACATGGCGCACAAGCTCGGCGTCACGGTCGAAGGTGAACTCGGCTGCCTGGGTTCGCTGGAAACGATGAAGGGCGACAAGGAAGACGGCCACGGCACGGAAGCCACGATGACGATGGAACAGTTGCTGACCGACCCGGAAGAAGCCGCCGATTTCGTCAAGCGAACCCAGCTCGACGCGCTGGCGATCGCCATCGGCACCAGCCACGGCGCCTACAAGTTCACCCGCAAGCCGACCGGCGACATCCTGGCGATCGGCCGGATCAAGGAAATCCACAAGCGGATTCCGAACACGCACCTGGTGATGCACGGCTCATCGAGCGTGCCGCAGGATCTGCTGGCGGTGATCCGCGAGTACGGCGGCGCGATGAAGGAGACCTACGGCGTGCCGGTTGCCGAGATCCAGGAAGCGATCAAGTTCGGCGTGCGCAAGATCAACATCGACACCGACGTACGGCTGGCCATGACGGCCGCGATCCGCAGGTACCTGGCGCAAAACCCCGACAAGTTCGATCCGCGCGACTACCTGAAACCGGCGCGCGAGGCCGCGAAGGCGATCTGCAAACAGCGCTACATCGAGTTCGGCTGCGAGGGCCAGGCCGGCAAGATCAAGGCGCAATCGCTCACGCAAGTGGCGCAGCGCTATGCCAGCGGAGAACTGGCGCAGCAGGTGGTTTGAGGCAGGCAGGACCGCTCGCCATGGCTGCCGCGGCGCTGCTCGAATCGTCGCTCTCGTCGCTGCCGCTATTGGCGCGGGGCAAGGTGCGCGACAACTATGCGGTCGGCGACGACCGCATCCTGATGGTCGCAAGCGACCGGCTGAGCGCGTTCGACGTGGTGATGGGCGAGCCGATTCCGGGCAAGGGCGAACTCCTGACGCGCATGGCGCTGTTCTGGTTTGCGCAGCTCGGCGGCATCGTGCCCAACCACCTGACGGGCGATGACCCGGCCAGTGTGGTCACGGCGGAAGAAAGGCCGCAGGTGCTCGGCCGTTCGATGCTGGTGAAGCGCTTGCGGCCGCTGCCGGTGGAGGCCGTGGTGCGCGGCTACCTGGCCGGCAGCGGCTGGGCCGAGTACCGGGCACACGGCGAAGTCTGCGGCGTGAAGCTGCCCGCCGGGCTGCACAACGCGAGCAAGTTGCCGGCGCCGATCTTCACGCCCGCGACCAAGGCCGAGATGGGCGACCACGACGAGAACATCAGCTTTGCGCGGATGGTCGAAATCATCGGCCGGCCGTTGGCCGAGCGGGTGCGGGACATCTCGATCCGCCTGTACGAGGCCGCGGCGCGGATTGCGCTGGCCAAGGGCATCATCATTGCCGACACCAAGTTCGAGTTCGGCCTCGACGAGGCCGGGACCCTGACCTTGATGGACGAGGTGCTGACGCCGGACTCGTCGCGCTTCTGGCCCGAGGAAGACTACGCGCAGGCGTTTCGCGAGGGCCGCAATCCGCCGAGCTACGACAAGCAGTTCGTTCGCGACTGGCTGGAACAGGTGAGGATTGAAGGTGCCCCGTGGAACAAGCGAGCCCCCGCGCCGGCACTGCCTGCTGACGTGATCGCGCACACGGTGGCTCGGTACCGGGAAGCGCTGGACCGGCTGACCGGCCGCACCGGCCTGGCCAGCGAGACCTGACCCTCATGCCTTCGCGCCTGCTCCGTGAACTGGATGCGCGCATCGCGAAGTGTCGCGATCCGCTGCAGAACACCTGCCTCCGCGCCGAGAAGGCGGCGTTGCTCGCCCGTCAAGGCCACCTTGACAAAGCGCGAGCCGAACTGGCCGCCATTCACGCCCGGTACGACCGCCAGCCGAACGCAGTGGTGAGTGCTTGGGTTAGTTTGGCGGAGGGGTTGGTTATCTATTTCAGCGATCTCGGCAACGCGTCGCTCGACAAGATCAAGCGTTCGCTCGCGCTCAGCGAAGCAGTGGGCGCCAAACCGATTCAGGCGCTAAGCGCCGCGTGGCTAGCGCAGATGCACTTTTCCCGCCTTGATTTTGGACCAATGACGAAGCACTTGCAGATTGCGTTGCGCACTGCCGAACCTGACCAGCACTCCGCCCTGTCGCGCGCGTGCCTTGTGGCGGCGGGAGCGTACCACTGGGCTGAACGGATTGAGCTAGCACTTCCTTGGTACGGAAGAGCTCGTCAGCACGCGTCCGCCGAGGGTGATGAGGCGACGCTTAGTGCGTTGATGCACAACATGGCTTGGTTACGCGCAGCCGAGGCCCGCAGGCAATCTGTTGCAGGAATACTGGCTCCGCGGCAAGCCCTCCAAGCTCAACTCAGTACCGACTCCGTGCATACCTTCGACAAGTTGATTGGCATGGCAGGTTTGGGTTCTCTAGTTCCGATCCTACGTGCGCAGGTCCTTGTCTTGGGCGATCAGTTTGGTGATGCGCTAGCACTTCTTGATGCAAACATCGACGGGGCTTTGAGTGAAGGATTGAAGCGGATGGAGTGTGTAATGCTGGCCGATGCAGCTTGGTGCCGGTTGAATTTGGGAGACGTCGGTGGCGCTCGCCGTGATTCCGAGGTCGCCCTCTCGAAGATCGTCGATGAGACACAGGTCGATGACATCGGCATGACACACAGTCGTCTGACGCAGGTTTTCGCAGCGCTGGGCTGCGCCGATATTGCAAGCAGCCACGCCAACAAGGCGACGGAGGCATGGCAAATGCACACTGATCGTCAAGCTTTGTTGATTCCGGCGTTGGCTTTAGCGCTGGAGGGACTATGAGTGTGACGACATTGGCGTGCCCGAGAGACACGCGACACACCGCCCCACCCCCCACTACAATCTAAATCGTCCTATCTTTGGAGCAAGCTGTGGATCATCCCAGCCCCTTGGTGGGTGTTGTCATGGGATCCAACAGCGACTGGGACACCCTGCGCAGCGCCACCGCAGTTCTGACCGAGTTCAGGGTCCCGTTCGAAGCCCGTGTGATCTCCGC
>JANOVJ010000750.1:0-7963 GCA_031417295.1 bacterium
CTGACGCAGCGCCTGGCCGAACTCGGCACGCGCTTCAGCCAGAACCTGCTCGGCGATGAGTCGGCCTACCGGCTCGAACTCAACGGCGAGGCCGAGCTGGCCGGCCTGCCCGGTTTCGTTCGTGCGGCCGCGCGCGAGGCGGCGCGCGAACGCGGCCTGGCGTCCGACGCGGCGATCACGCTGTCGCGCTCGCACATCGTGCCCTTCCTCACCTTCAGCGAGCGGCGCGACCTGCGCGAGCAGGCCTGGCGCGCGTGGACGACGCGCGGCGAGCACGACCCGGCGCGCGACAACCGCCCGCTGGCGCGCGAGATGCTCGCGCTGCGCCACGAACAGGCCCGCCTGCACGGCTACACCTGCTATGCCGACTACGCGCTCGCCGACAGCATGGCCGGCACGCAGGCGGCGGTGGACAAGCTGCTGGCGCAAGTCTGGGGCCCGGCGCGGGCACGAGCCGACGCCGAAGCCGAGGCGCTGCAGGCGATGCTGCTTTCGCGCGGTGAAAGCCACGCCCTCGAAGCCTGGGACTGGCGCTACTGCGCCGAGAAAGTGCGCCAGACCCGCTACGCGCTCGACGAGGCGAGCGTCAAACCCTACTTCCCGCTCGAACGCATGGTCGAGGCGGTGTTCGATTGCGCCGAGCGGCTGTTCGGCCTGCGCTTCATCGAGCAGCCCGAGGTCAAGACCTACCACCCCGACGTGAAGGTCTACGAAGTGCGCGATCGCGGCGACGCCCTCATCGGCGTGTTCCTGCACGACAACTTCGCCCGCCCGAACAAGCGCAGCGGCGCCTGGATGAACTCGTACCGCGAGCAGTCGCGCAACGTGGCGGTGGGGCAGAGCGCGGGGCAGGGCGCGGTGCTGCCGATCGTGGTCAACAACAACAACTTCGCCAAGGGCGCGGCCGGCGAGCCGACGCTGCTGAGCTTCGACGACGCGGCCACGCTGTTCCACGAATTCGGCCACGGCCTGCACGGGCTGCTCTCGAACGTGCACTACGAGACGCTCTCGGGCACCAACGTGCTGCGCGACTTCGACGAGCTGCCGTCGCAGATGTTCGAGCACTGGCTCGACGAGCCCGAGGTGCTGCGCCGCCATGCCCGCCACTGCGTCACTGGCGAGCCGATCCCCGACGCGCTGGTCACACGCTTGCACGCCGCGCGCAAGTTCAACCAGGGCTACGAGACCGTGCGCTACGCTGCCTCGGCACTGGTCGACATGGCCGTTCATGCGCTGACCGACGCCGAGGTGCCAGACATCGAGGCCCTGGAGCGCACGGTGCGCGAGCGCATCGGCCTGCCGCCGGCGATCGGCATGAACCACCGGCTGGCGCACTTCCAGCATCTGTTCAGCGGCGACGGCTACGCCGCCGGCTACTACGTGTACTTGTGGGCCGAAGTGCTCGATGCCGATGCCTACGACGCCTTCGTCGAGGCCGGCGATGCGTTCGATCCGCAGCTGGCCGAGCGGCTGCAGCGCTGCATCTATGCGTCGGGCAATTCGATCGAACCGGGTGAGGCCTTCCGCGCGTTTCGCGGCCGTGATCCGTCGACCCTGCCGATGCTCAGGCAGCGTGGGCTGCTCGCTGACGCCGACGCATAGCGTGGCCGGTGTTCAGGCTGGCGCGGCCGCGAACACGGTGTCCAGCGCGGCCAGAAAGCCGCCGAAGTGGATCGGCTTGGTCCAGTAGTCCGCGAAGCCGGCGTCGAGCGCACGGCTGATATCGTCCGGTAGCGCGTTGGCCGACAGCGCAACGCAGCGGAGTTCGGCGGTGCGCGGGTCGGCGCGGAGTCGGCGCAGCACTTCGAAGCCGTCGAAGTCGGGCAGTTGCATGTCCACCAGCACCAGCTCCGGGCGAAACGCGATCGCTTGCTGCACGCCCTGGGCGCCGGTCGTGGCCACAATCATCTGGATCACCGGGCGCAGGGCCACCAATTCCTGCACCAGCAGCATGTTGACCGGGTTGTCTTCGATGTAGAGCAGCCGGCCCGGGCGCATCAGGGCGGGCGCCGCCAGCGGGGTCGCAGCGGCGGCCGGCAGACCATTTGGGGGCGCGTGCGCTGCGCCCTCGGCGGCCGGCAGCTCGATGCTGAACTGCGTGCCTTCGCCAAGCCGGCTCGACACCTGCACCGTGCCGCCCATGCGCTCGACCAGGGCCTTCACGATCACCAGCCCGATGCCGCTGCCGTCGATGCCGTCGCGCTCGGCGCCGAGGCGGTTGAAGGGCTCGAACAGGTGCGCCAACTGCTCGGGCGCCAGGCCGCGCCCGGTGTCGCTGACCTGCAGCGTCACCCGGCCGCCGACGCAGCCGGTGGCGACTGTGACTTGCCCCTGCGCACGGTTGTACTTGATGCCGTTGGAGAGCAGGTTGATCAGCACCTGGCGCAGGCGCGTCCGGTCGGCCAGCGCCACGCCGGCGGCGGCGTCGACCGTGAGCGCGATGCGGTGCTGCGCCGCCAGCGGTTCGACCAGTGGCAAGGTTTCGTGCACCAGGTCGGCCAACGGGACGGCTTGCGAGACGAGCTTCAGGTCGCCGATCTCGAGCCCGCTCAAGTCGAGCACGTCGTCGATCAGCAGCAGCAGGTGCTCACCGGCCGAGCGGATCCAGCCCAGCCGCGCACGCTGCGCCGGCGCCAGATCGGCCTCGGCCTGCACCAGCTGGGCGAAGCCGATCACCGCATTCAGCGGCGTGCGCAGCTCATGGCTGACCCGCGACAGGAAGCGCGACTTGGCCAGGTTTTCGCGCTGGGCGAGCGCGCCTTGTTCGCGCGCGGCTTCGGCGAGCCGGGCGTCGGTGATGTCCCAGTTGACGCCGATGCGCCGCAGCGGCCGCCCGGTTTCATCGGCCACCACGGTCGAGCGCGAGGCCAGCCAGCGGTAGCTGCCGTCGGGCCAGCGGACGCGAAACTCGTACTGCGCGGGGAGCCGGTTGGTCAGCGCGTCGGGACGCGAATCGAACACGTTCTGCCGGTCGTCGGGGTGCAGCAGTGCCAGGCGTTCGGCCCGCGCCAGCGGGCGGTTTCGGGGCGCGAGCCCGCGCAGCCGATACATCTGCTCGTCCCAGCGCTCGTCATCGCCCACGAAGTCCATCGCCCAGGTGCCAATGCCGGCGCCGCGGGCTGCCAGCGCGGCGCGCTGGTCGGCGCTGCGCAACGCGTCTTCGGCCAGCTGCCGGTCGGTGATGTCGAGCGTGACGCCGAGGATCGTGAGGTGGCCGTCGAGCGTCTCGCGGCGAACCCGGTTCTCGAGCCAGCGCACTTCGCCACCGGGCAGCGCGACCCGGTAGCGCTGCTCGCCGCCTGCGCCGGGCCGGGCGTCGAGCACGGCGCGTTCGGCACGCATCCGGTCGC
This sequence comes from bacterium, assembly GCA_031417295.1. Taxonomy (GTDB): domain Bacteria; phylum Pseudomonadota; class Gammaproteobacteria; order Burkholderiales; family Burkholderiaceae_C; genus CAIKUF01. Next base: position 3,351 of record JANOVJ010000750.1, read on the forward strand.
GGTCGGCCGGGTGAATCACCTGCTCGTCCCATTCGGCGCGGCTCGGCGCGCCGAGCAAGGGCGAGCGGCCGACGAGGGCGAACATCGGCTCGTTCCACTGGGCCTGGTGGGTCACCGTGTCGTAGCTCCAGATGCCCACGCTGGCCGCGGCCGCGGCCGCCTCCATGCGCTGCATCAGCGCGGTGGTGCGGCGCCGCTCGTCGGCGTGCTCGCTCACGTCGAGCGCAATGCCGACCCATGCGCTCGGCGTGCCGTCGGCACCGCGCTCGAGCACGCGCCGGGTCAGCAGGGTGCGCCACAGGCCGTCGCCGGCGTTGAAACGGGCTTCGATATCGGTCGGCCGGTCGGGCGTGTCAAGGGCGTGGCGCGCTGCCGAGGCGACGCGGCCCACGTCGTCCGGGTGGATGCGGTCGCGCGTCTCTTGCAATGAGAGCCCATCGGGGCTCTTCGGAAAGGCCAGCACGCGCTGCGCGTCGTCGTTGTAGTGGACCCGGTCGGTCCGCAGGTCGTGGCGCCAGATCGCGATGTGGCCGAGGTCGATCGCGAGTTTGAGCTGGGCGCCGGGGGCGCCCAGGGCGCGCGCCTGTTCGACCACCTCGCTGTCGTCCATCAGGATGCCGACAGCGCGGCAGGGCACCCCGGCCGGCGAGTTCTGCACTTCCCACTGCGACTGGATCCAGCGGGTCGTGCCGTTGGCGTGGAGGATGCGGTAGCGCAACTGGTAGCGGCCGGCGCGGTGGGTCGATTCGAGGTAGTTCATGCGTGCCCGGTCGTCGGGGTGCAGGTGCATTACCGCCTCGGCATGGGTCGGCGTCCCGGCCGCGGGGTCGAGCCCGTAGAAGTCGAACACATGGTGGTCCCAGCGGCCTGCGCCGGAAGGGATGTCGCGCTCCCAGACGCCGATGCGGCCGAACTCCTGCGCCATGTCGAGCAGCCCGGACAGGCGTTTGGCTTCGCGCTGCGACTGACGGGTCTGCGAGATGTCGTGCATCACCAGCAACCACCGAGTCGCCCCAGACGGATGCGTTGCGTCGTTGAGCACCGAGTGAGCGGCGATGCGCAGCCAGGCCGGTGCGGCCGCGGCGGGCAGGAGCTCGATCTCGATCTCTCCCGCCGGCCCGGGCTGCGCCGTAGGCGCCCGTCGCGCCAGCGAGGCCGCGAGGCGGTCGAGCGCGGGCCGGTCTGCTGGCGCCACCGGCAGCGCCTCCGGCCAGGTCAGGCCGACGAGTTGGCTCAGGTCGCGCCCGATCAGCGTTTCGAGCGCCGGGTTGCACCAGCGCAGGGTCGCGTCGGCGTCGGCCAGCAGCAGCAGATCGCGCGTGCCGCGCAGCAGCGTGACTCCGACGCAATCAGGGGGCGGTGGGGCGGACGGAGAGGCGGCGCCGGGTGGCAATGGCATGAACGGGGCGGACAGCGCAGGGGCGGGCGGCCCGAGTGTAGCGTCGCCTCGGGCGGCGGCCAGGCGAGTGACCGGGCGCGCGCGCTGCCCGCGTGTTTGCGCGAACGGTCGCGCGTGGGGTTGCGCGTGCTGTTGCGCTTGCTGTTGCGTTTGCTACTGCGGGTCGCCGCGCGGGTTGCGGGTCAGTCTGCGACCTGCAGCACCAGCTTGCCGAAGTTCTCGCCGTTGAAGAGCTTGAGCAAGGTCTCGGGGAAGGTGTCGAGGCCCACGACGACGTCTTCCTTGCTCTTCATCGTGCCCGCCTTGAGGTAGCCCGCCATCTCGGCGATCGCCAGCGGGTACCGGTCGGCATAGTCGAACACCACAATGCCTTCCATGCGCGCCCGGTTGACCAGCAGCGACAGGTAGTTGGCCGGGCCCTTGACCGGCGTGGTGTTGTTGTACTGGCTGATCGCGCCGCAAATGATGATCCGTGCCTTGCGGTTGATGCGCGCCAGCACCGCGTCGAGAATCTCGCCGCCGACGTTGTCGAAGTAGATGTCGACCCCGCCCGGGCAATGCTGCTTCAGGCCCTCGCGCACCGGACCCGCCTTGTAGTCGATGCAGGCGTCGAAGCCGAGCTCCTTGACGACCCACTCGCACTTGGCCGCGCCCCCGGCGATGCCGACGACGCGACAGCCCTTGAGCTTTGCGATCTGGCCCACCGTTTGGCCCACCGCGCCGGCCGCGCCGGAAACCACCACGGTTTCACCGGCCTTGGGTTGGCCCACGTCCATCAGCCCGAAGTAGCCGGTCATGCCCGGCATCCCGAGCACGTTGAGCCACTGGGTTGCGGTGCCGACCGCGAGGTCGATCTTGAAGATGCCGCTGGCCTTGATGCCTTTGGCCGGGATCAGACAGTATTCCTGTACACCCAGCCCGGCATTGACATGGTCGCCCACGGCGAATGCCGGATTCCTCGACGCCACGACCCGGCCCACGCCGCCAGCACGCATCACCTCGCCGATGCCGACCGGCGGGATGTAGCTCTTGCCTTCGTTCATCCAGCCGCGCATGGCCGGGTCGAGCGAGAGGCTGAGGGTCTTGACCAGCACATCGCCGTCGGCAGGCTCGGCCACCGGCTCGGTCGTGAAGTTCCAGTTGGCGCGCGTCGGCAGGCCGACCGGGCGTGCGGCGAGACGGACCTGGTGGTTGGTGAGTGGGCTGGCGGTCATGCAAGGCTCCTTCGCGAATGGGCCTGCATCTTAGGGCGCGGGCGGGGCCGGTCGCGTCACGAAGGCGACGCCGTGTTGGCAGCGACCAGACGAAAAAAAGCCGCAGCAAGCTGCGGCTTTCTCAGAGCACCGAAGCGAGGCTTCAGAGCGGCTTGATGTTCGCAGCCTGCAGGCCCTTCTGGCCTTGCTTGACTTCGAATTCAACGCGCTGGTTCTCGGTCAGCGTCTTGAAGCCGCTGCCTTCGATGTCACGGAAATGGGCGAACAGGTCGGCGCCGCCTGCGTCCTGGGCAATGAAGCCGTAGCCCTTGCTCTCGTTGAACCACTTCACGGTGCCGGTTTGGGTAGTCATCTAACGTTCCAATCAAAACAATAAATATGCGCAGCGAATGCGTGCACATGCAAAGCTGCACAAGAAGAAACGAACTGGGGGGATTTCTAGCGAAGCCTGGCGCGAGAACCGCGACAGGGACCAAAAGAAGACCTCAAAGCACGAGGGACTTGCGCATCTCTGTGCCCAGATTGTACATCATGCGAACGCATTCGACCTCGGGCCTTGGCACGGTCCCACAGCCGATGAACGACTCCGGTCCGGGCCGACGCGGAGCCTATCCGCCCCGGCGCCGAATCTACTCATGACCCCGCGCGCTGAAAGCCAACGCCCGGCACGCCGGGCGCCTGCACAATGCACGTCGAGCGCACTTCCGCGGCCGACGCTGCCGACAGCCGCCACGCCCCTTCAGACAGATCACGGAGATCCCGATGTTCCCGACCACCCTCGCCGGCAGCCTGCCCAAACCCGCCTGGCTTGCTGAAACGAACAAGCTCTGGCCGCAATGGCGCGCCGAAGGCGACGCGCTGGCGCAGGCCAAGCTCGACGCGACCCTGCTCTGGATCAAGCTGCAAGAGGACGCCGGACTCGACATCGTCGGTGACGGCGAGCAGTCGCGCCAGCACTTCGTGCACGGCTTCCTGGAGCAGGTGGAGGGCATCGACTTCGAGCACAAGGTGAAGATGGGCATTCGCGACAACCGCTACGACGCGATGGTGCCGCAGGTGGTGGCGCCGCTGCGGCTGAAGGGCCGGGTCCACGCCGCCGAGGCGCGGTTCGCGCGCGCCGCCACCACGCGCCAGCTCAAGTTCACGCTGCCCGGGCCCATGACCATCGTCGATACCGTGGCCGACCGCCACTACGGCGACCGGGCGGCGATGGCGATGGCTTTCGCCGAACTGCTGAACGCGGAGGCGCTGGCCTTGCAGGCTGATGGCGTCGATGTGATCCAGTTCGACGAGCCGGCCTTCAACGTCTACATGCAGGACGCCGCCGACTGGGGCGTGGCCGCGCTCGAACGCGCCGCGCGCGGGCTGACGTGCACGACCGCCGTGCACATCTGCTACGGCTACGGCATCGAAGCCAACCTCGACTGGAAGCGCACGCTCGGCAACGAGTGGCGGCAGTACGAAAAGATCTTCCCGGCGCTGGCCCGCAGCAGCATCGCGCAGGTCAGCCTGGAGTGCATTCACTCGCACGTACCGCCCGAGCTGATGGCGCTGCTCGAAGGCAAGGACGTGATGGTCGGCGTGATCGACGTCGCCTCCGATGCGATCGAGACGCCTCAGGAAGTGGCCGACACGATCGGCCGTGCGTTGCAGTTCGTGCCCCGGCACCGGCTGTTGCCGTGCACGAACTGCGGCCTCGCGCCGATGTCGCGCGCCGTCGCCGAAGCCAAGCTGAAGGCGCTGGGGCAGGGCGTTGCGCTGGCGCGCCAACGCTACGCTGATTGAGCCGCCGTGCAGCACATCGAATTCGAACTCCGCGGTGAGTTCATCACCCTCGACGCCCTGCTCAAGGCGACCGGCCTCGCCGGCAGCGGCGGCGGCGCCAAGGCCATGGTTGCCGGGGGCAAGGTGCAGATCGACGGCCGCGACGAATTGCGCAAGACCTGCAAGGTCAGGGCGGGGCAGGTGGTGGGTGTTCACGGCACGCGGGTGCGCGTGAT
>JANOVJ010000751.1:0-1636 GCA_031417295.1 bacterium
CTCGCCGCGCTGGTGACGCGCGACTCGATGATCGGCACCGGCCTCGCGCTCACGCCGAACGACGCCCGATGAGCTACACCACGCACGCCGACCTGGGCGGCCAGCCCGGCCACGGTACCGTCGTGCCCGAACCCGAGGGCGCGTTGTTCCATGCGCCGTGGGAACCCCGTGCGCTGGCGGTGACGCTCGCGATGGGCGGCACCGGCGCCTGGAACATCGACATCAGCCGTGCCGCACGAGAGACGCTGCCTGACTACGCGACCCTGAGCTACTACCAAATCTGGATCGCGGCCCTCGAAAAGCTGCTTGCCGAACGCGGCCTCGCACTGCCAGATGAACTGGCGGCCGGCCGCGTGCTGCACCCAGCGCAAGCGGTGGCGCGCGTGTTGCAGGCGAGCGATGTGTCCGCAGCGCTCGCCAAAGGCTCGCCGACCGCGCGCACCACCGCGAGCCCGGCCCGCTTCAAGCCCGGCGATCGGGTCCGGGCGCGCACCGACCGCGCCAAGCACCACACCCGCCTGCCCGGCTACGTGCACGGCCATGCCGGTGTGATAGCGCGCGTTCACGGGCCGCACGTTTTCGCCGACAGCCACGCCCAAGGCCTGGGCGAGCAAGCGCAGTGGCTGTACAGCGTGGTTTTCGACGGCGCCGACCTGTGGGGCGCCGACGCGGCCCCAGGCCTGCAAGTAGCGGTCGACGCCTGGGAACCGTACCTGGACACCGCATGACGCCCACCCCCACGCTGCCGCCGTTGCAAGGCCTGCCCGCCGATGGCGATGGCCCGGTCTTTGGCGAGCCGTGGCAAGCCCACGCGTTTGCGCTCGCGGTGGCGCTGCACGAACGCGGCCTCTTCACCTGGCCGGAATGGGCCGCGGCGCTGGCGGCGCGGATCGTCGCGGCGCAGGCCGAAGGCGACGCCGACCTGGGCGACACCTACTACCGGCACTGGCTGGCGGCGCTGGAGGCGCTGGTCGCCGCCAAGGGCGCGAGTTCGAGCGAAGAACTTGCGCGCACCCGCGATGCCTGGGAGCACGCCGCCGATCGCACGCCGCATGGGCAGCCGATCGAGTTGCGGGCGGCTGACTACACGGGTTGAGGGCGGCCACCAGCGCTCGTTGATCGGCGCGCCCTTCGGCCTTCAAGCCCGGTTGGCGCCTACCTTGGCGGCTGCAACTTTGCGAATGCCGCGGCCATGGCCGATGCAGCCTGTGCGGGCTGCCGGGACGGCGCGGTGCCCGTGCTGACCCGTTCGCCCCGCGCGGCAGGGCGATAGCCGTTTTCCGTTCGCTCGCCGGGGGCCGCCACCTTGGCATCGAGCTTCATCGTCAGCGAAATGCGCTTGCGCGCGAGGTCCACTTCCAGCACCTTGACCTTGACGATGTCGCCCGTCTTCACCACCTCGCGCGCATCGCTCACGAACTTGTTCGCGAGCTGACTCACATGGACCAGGCCGTCCTGGTGCACACCGAGGTCGACGAAGGCGCCGAACTGGGCCACGTTGCTGACCGTGCCTTCCAGCGTCATGCCAGGTTGCAGGTCCTTGATGTCTTCGACGCCGTCGTTGAAGCGCGCGACCTTGAAGTCGGGGCGCGGGTCGCGGCCGGGCTTTTCGAGTTCGGTGAAGACGTCCTTGACC
>JANOVJ010000752.1:0-1630 GCA_031417295.1 bacterium
GGCAAGCTGCGCAACGCCAAGGGCGAGGCGTTCGAGTTCGAGTACCTCGCCACCGGGGGCAGCGTCTACGCCGCAAAGCAGATCGTCTGGGCGCGCAACCTGCAGAAGCTCGGCATCACGATGAAGGCGCGCCAGGTCGACTTCGCGCTGTACCGGCGGCGGCTGGAGAACTACGACTACGACATGATCGCCATCGTCGAAGGCCGCTTCACGATCCCGGACGCAAGCACCTTCCTGCGCCTGTACGGCAGCAAATCGGCCGACGAGAAGGGCAACAACAATTTCCGCGGCGTCAAGAGCGCGGCCGTCGACAGCCTGGTCCAGGCGATGAGCGACGCCAAGACGATCGACGCGCTGCGCACCGCCAGCCGCGCCCTCGACCGGGTGGTGATGTGGAACCACTGGCAGGTGCCCGACCTGTACTTCTCGCGCCTGCCGACGAGCTACTGGAACAAGTTCGGTCGGCCCGAGGTGCAGCCCAAGTACTACTCGATCGACAGCCCGAACGACCTGCAGCCGGCGTGGCCGATCAGCACCTGGTGGATCCGTGATCCGGCGCAGCGCTGACCCGGCCCGTTCGCGGTGGCTGCTGGGCACAGTCCTGCTGTGCCTGGGCGTCACGCTGGCGCATGCGCAGCCCGCGCCCGCGCCCGCTGCCGCGCCCTGGGTCCACGCCTACGCCGCGTTCGGCGACCCGAAGTACCCGCGCGACTTCGCGAACTTCGCCTATGTGAACCCGGCCGCACCCAAGGGCGGCGCGATCTACCTGCGCAACCCCGACCGGCGCACCAGCTTCGACAAGTTCAACAACTTCACCGTGCTCGGCAACGCCCCGGCGGGCATGGGCATCTTCATGATGGAGACGCTGGCGACCCTCGGCGCCGACGAGCCGCGCACGATGTACGGGCTGCTGGCGCAGGAGATGCGCATCGAGCCCGACCTGAGCGCCATCACCTTCCGCCTCCATCCGCTGGCGCACTTCAGCAACGGCGACGCGGTGACAGCAGCCGACGTGAAGTACAGCTTCGACTCGCAGTCGGGCAAGTACGCCTCGCCGACTTACAGCGCGGTGCTCGTTGGCGTGAGCAAGGCGACGGTGGTCGATGCGCGAACGATCCGCTTCGACCTGGTTGACCGCAGCAGCGACACGCTGTTCAAGATCGGCGGCCTGCAGGTGTTCTCGCACAAGTGGGGGCTGAAGCCCGACGGCACGCACGCGCGTTTCGACGAGATCATCACCGAGTACCCGATCACGAGCGGCCCGTACACCATCGCCGTGGCCGACTCGGGGCGCCGGATCGAGTTCAAGCTCAACCCCGCGTACTGGGCGCGCGACCTGCCGGTGCGGCGCGGCTTCTTCAATTTCGGCAGCGTCGTCTACCGCTACTACCAGGACGAGGCCGTGGCCACCGAGGCCTTCAAGGCTGCCGAATACGACCTGACCCGCGTCTACGGTGCGAGCATCTGGATGCGCCAGCACAAGGGCCCGAAATGGGACGACGGGCGGATCGTCAAGCAGGCCTTTCCGGTGGGCACCGGGCAGGGCCTGCAGTCGTACCACCTGAACACCCGGCGGCCGCTGTTCCAGGACATCCGGGTCCGCGAGGCACTGGGCCTCAGCTACGACTTC
>JANOVJ010000753.1:0-3351 GCA_031417295.1 bacterium
TCATGGGCTGGGCCGGGCTGCTGCCAACCATCCTGCCGTGGATCCAGGCTTTCATCTGGGCGTTCAAGCCGACCGACATCGTCGACATCCGGCGCTTTCCGAAGGAAGAGGCCAAGGCGCTCGACGAAGAGATGAGTCGGCTGAAGGAAGAGTCGAAGCCTGCAGGCAGACACGCCACCGCAGTGAGCGAGTCGGCCCCGCCTCGCGAGCCATCCGCGCCCCCACGAGCACCTGACGCGTCGCAAGGCTGAACGGAACCCACCATGCTGCTTGGCTTCGTCCTGCTGTTCGCCTACGGCTTCATCGTCTGGCTGGTCTTCTTCAAGTTCAGGTGGCTGAAGTTCACGATCCCGTGGGGCTTCTTCTCGACCTTCTTCGTGCTGCACCTGGGCATCATCTTCTTGATCGGCCTGCGCTACGTGTCGCCGACCTCGACCGAAGCCCGCGTCATCCAGCGCACGATCCAGCTCACCCCGCGGCTGCCGGAGCCGACGCTGGTCACCGCCGTGATGGTCGAGCCGAACGTCCCCGTCAAGCGCGGCGCACCGCTGTTCCAATTCGACCGGCGGCCCTACGAGTACAAGGTCAGGCAGCTCGAAGCCCAGCTCGCCAAAGCCAAGCAGGACGTGCTGGTGCTGAAGGCCGACACCGCGATCAACGCGCAGAAGATCGCCAAGTTCAAGGCCGATCTCGCCTATTCCAAGTACCAGCTCCAGCTTTCGTCCCAGCTCGCGAAGAGCGGCGCCGGCCCGGAAGAAGACGTGCAGAAGTGGAACGCCCAGGTCGCCGCCAACGAGGCTTCGATCAAGGAAGCGCAGGCCGAGGAAGTGCGCGCGCGGCTGCGCTACACCTCCGACATCGGCGGCGTGAACACGACCGTCGCCGCGATCCAGGCCGAGCTCGATCAGGCGCGCTACTACCTCGACAACACGCTGATGGTGGCGCCCGAAGACGGCTACATCATGAATCTGCAGGTGCGCCCGGGCATGGTGGCCGGCGACGTGCGCTTCGGCGCCATCGCCTCGTTCATCGCCGACGCCGACCGCTACCTGCTGGCCAACTACTTTCAGGAAAATCTCAAGTACGTGAAGCCTGGGCAGACGGTGGAAGTGGCGCTGGACCTGTACCCCGGCCAGATTTGGCCGGGCAAGGTGGCGGCGATCTGGCAGGGCAGCGGCGCCGGGCAGATGTTGCCGAGCGGCACCTTGCCGAGCTTCAACTACGTGCCGAGCGAAACGCCGCAGGGCCAGTTCGTGGTGGCGATCACGCTCGACGATGCCGACCAGGCGAAGTTCCCGATCGGCACGCAAGGACGGGCCGCGATCTACACCAATCCGGACAGCGCCTTCGTCGTGCTGCGCAAGATCGCGATCCGCTCGTACACCTGGTACAACTGGCTGTATCCGTTCTCCGGATGATGCGTACCGCCCTTCTGATTGCCGCCGCGCTGCTCGCCGGCTGTGCGTTGAAGGCGCCGCCTACGCACCCCGATGTCGTCGGGCAGGCGCTGCCGAGCGAGACCCGCATCCCTACAACCTGGCGTGCCGATGCGCGTGGCGGCGAGGTCAACAACGACTGGTTGAAGACGTTCAACGACCCAGTGCTCGACGCCATCGTCGCCGAGGCGATCGCCCACAACCCGGACCTGCGCGCGGCCGCGGCCCAGGTGGCCATCGCGCAGCAGGCCGTGGTGGTGGTCGGCTCGCGGCTGCAGCCGTGGGTCGGCGTGCAGTTCGGCGCCACGGCCACGCACGACCAAGACAACGGCTCGTCCAGCAGCAGCACCGCTTTCATTGGCGTGGCCTGGGAGATCGACGTCTGGGGGCGGCTGCGTGCGCAGCGTGCGGCCTCCGAGGCGAATGCCGAAGCGGTGGCGCTGGACTATGCCTATGCACGCCAGTCGCTCGCCGCGACGACGGCGAAGCTGTGGTACCTGTGTGTCGAGGCGCAGCAAGTCGTGGCACTCAATCAACGTGCGGTCACGATCTACGGCGATCTGCTGTCGCTGGTGCAACTGCGGCGCAATGCCGGCAAGGATTCCGACCTGGACGTGGTCGACGTGCGCGCCAAGCTGGAAACGGCGCAGAGCGACGCCGCGCGGGCCGAAGAGGCCTATGGCGAGGCGCGGCGCGGGCTCGAGGTGCTGCTCGGCCGCTACCCTGCCGCCGAAATCGCGGTGGCCGCGGTCTATCCGGCGCTGCCGGCGCTGGCCGGCGCAGGCGTGCCGTCGGCATTGCTCGAACGCCGGCCCGATCTGCTGGCCGCCGAACGCGCGGTGCTGGTCGCGTTCCGCCGCGAGGAAGCGGCGCAACTGGCGCTGCTGCCCGAGTTCTCGCTGTCGCTGGCCGGTGGCCGGCTGGGCGACCAGGTGTTGTCGCTGTTGCGCCTGAACCCGTGGCTCGCCTCGGCGGGCATCGGCGTCTCGATCCCGATCTACGAAGGTGGCGCACTCCAGGCCAAGGTCGAGATTGCCACCGCGCAGCAGTTGCAGGCGGTGGCACGTTACGGCGCCGTCGTGCTCACCGCTTTCCGCGAAGTCGAGAACAGCCTGGCGAACGAGCGGCTGCTCACGCTGCAGCTGCCGCTGGACCAGAAGGCGGCGGCCGATCGCGGCGAGGCCGTGCGCATCGCCACCATCCAGTACAAGGCAGGCCGCCGCGACCTGCTGTGGGTGGCGCAGTTGCAGACGGCGCAACTGGCGAGCGAAGCCACGCTGATCAAGCTGCGCGCGACGCAGCGCACGAACCGGGTGCAGTTGGTCCAGGCGCTGGGCGGCAGCTTCGATGCGCAGCCGCCCACGACGGCTGCGATAGCGCGCTGAGGCCGTCGAACGCGTTCCGCGCGCCGGCTACGGGGCGGCACAACGTCATTCACTCGGAGCTGCTCGCTGCCTGCCCGCTGCCTTGACAGTATTAACGCGTGGCGTTACTATGCACGCGTGACGATCAAAAGCTTCAAGTGCAAAGACACGAAGTCGCTGTTCGAGGGCAAGCGCGTAAAGCGCTGGGTGAACATGGAGCGCCCTGCCCTACGCAAGCTTGCGCAATTGGATTGGTCATCGGGGCTTGATGATCTGAAGGTTCCGCCGGGCAACAGCCTCGAGGCACTGAAGGACGATCGGAAAGGCCAGCACAGCATCCGCGTCAACCAGCAATGGCGAGTGTGCTTCGTCTGGACCAAAGAAGGAGCGATTGACGTCGAAATCGTGGACTATCACTGAACAAGGATGACCATGCGTACCGTCCCACCCGTCTCCCCCGGCGAAATGCTGGAGGAAGAGTTCCTGAAGCCTCTGGGCCTGACGAAGTACCGTCTCGCCAAGGACATCGGCGTTCCGCCGCAACGCATTGG
>JANOVJ010000754.1:0-1825 GCA_031417295.1 bacterium
CGCATCACGCGCGACAGCACTTGCGCCTTGGCGGCAGAGAGGTACATCGCTCTCCTTGTGATACGGGTCAACCCGGGTGACCCTCAGCAATCTTGAGGATAGCAGCGCAGGCCCGGCGCCGCCACGATGGCCCTGGCCGGCCGCAAGCCGGAGGGAGCAAGGATGGACACACTGGAACTGACACTCGTCGAGGCCCGCGCCGCCTTGGCCAAAGGTGAGCTGGGCTGCCTCGACTATGCCCAGGCGCTGCTGCAACGCTGCGAAGCGGCGGCGGCCTTGAACGCCTGGGTGAGCCACGACGCCGACGCGCTGCGGCGTGCCGCGCGGGCGGTAGACCAGTCCGGTGCAGCGCGGGACGCCAGCCTGCCCCTGGCTGGCGTGCCGATCGCGCTGAAGGACAACATCGACACCGCCAGCCTGCCCACGAGCGGCGGCACGCGGGCGCTGCTGGGCCGCGTCACAACCGCCAACGCGCCCGTGGCCCAGGCCTTGTTCGACGCCGGTGCGTTGCTCGCCGGCAAGGCCAACATGCATGAGCTGGCCTTCGGCATCACCAGCCACAACGCCGTCACGGGCAGCGTGCGCAACCCGTGGAACCCGCGGCTCATTCCGGGCGGCAGCAGTGGCGGTTCGGCGGTGGCCGTGGCCGCGCGCATGGTGCCTGCCGCCATCGGCACTGACACCGGTGCTTCAGTGCGGCTGCCGGCCGCGCTGTGCGGCATCGTTGGCCTGCGGCCCACGGTTGGGCGCTACGACGCCCGCGGCATCGTGCCGATCTCGCATACCCGCGACACGCCCGGCCCGATGGCGCGCACGGTCGCCGATGTGGCCTTGCTCGACCGCGTGATGGCCGGTCACCCGGCCGCACCGTTGGCAGCCCCTGCGGTGCTCGAGTTGCGCGGGTTGCGTCTGGGCGTGCCGCGTGCGTACTTCTATCTCGGCGCCGACGCAGCAGTGCTGGCGGTGATCGACCAGGCGCTGGCGCGGCTCGCCGCCGAAGGCGTGGAACTGGTCGAGGCCGAGATCCCCGGCCTGGGGCCGCTGAACGATGCGGTCGGCTTTCCGGTGGCGCTCTACGAATTGACGCAGGACCTGCCGGCCTATCTGCGCGCCAGCGGCTGCGCGCTGACGCTGGCCGAGGTGGCGGCGCAGATCGGCAGCCCCGACGTGGCGGGGATCGTCGGCTCGCAGCTCGGCGAGCAGGCCATGCCGCGCGCTGCGTACGAGCTGGCGATGCGCACCCGGCCGCGGCTGCAGGCGGCCTATGCCGAGTACTTCCTGCACCATCGGCTGGATGCGCTGGTGTTTCCCACCGCCATCCTGCCGGCGCGGCCGATCGGCCAGGACGAGACGGTCGAGCTCAACGGCGCGCAGGTGCCGACCTTTGCGAGCTACATCCGCAACACCGATCCAGGCAGCAATGCCGGCATTCCCGGCATCAGCCTGCCGGCCGGCCTGACGGCCGACGGCCTACCGGTCGGGCTTGAACTCGACGGCCCGGCCAGCAGCGACCGCCACCTGATTGCGCTGGCCGCCGCCATCGAAGCCGTGCTGCCGCGCCTGGCGGCACCGACCGCCTGGCGTGCACGCTGACCCACTTGACCCCCTGTCGAACCCCAAGGAGCCCCTCATGCAAAGACGAACTCTTCTCACCCGCGGCCTGAGCGCCACGCTGGTCGCATCACCCGGACTGGGCGCTTTGCTGGCGGGCGCTGCTTCGGCCCAGACGGGGCCGCTCAAGGTCGGCGTGCTGATCCCGCAAAGCGGCCCGGCCGGCTTGTTCGGCCCGTCGAGCAAGAACTGCGCAACGCTGGCGATCGAAGAA
>JANOVJ010000755.1:0-3783 GCA_031417295.1 bacterium
GCCCACCGCGCTGGCCGCCACCGCACCGGCGCCGATGTAGGCCGTCGCCCGGCCGCCATGCCAGGCCAGCAGCGCCCGGCCACTGCGCGCCCCACCACTGCTGCGCGCGATCGCAGCACACGGCGCGGCGCACATCAGCGCGCAGTGCGGCGTGCTGGCCAGGCCCATCAGCAGGCCGGCCACGATCAGCGATCCATTCATCTCGCGCCTCAGTCGCCGCGCCGCTCAGCCGTAGCGGCCCTGCCCGGCCGGCGGGACGTTCGGCGCTGGCCCGGCGAGGACCAGCGTCAACGCTGAACTGAGTGCGCAGACGGCCCAGAACGCCAGGAAGGCCAGCGTGTAGACGCCGCTGGCCGACAGCTCGGTCAGCACCCCGCCGAAGCCCTTCATGTCGTCCGGATGGGCGGCGCTGAAGACCAGCATCGCCAGCAGGCCGGCACCGAGGAAGGACGGCCAGACGATCAGCAGCCAATGGTGTTTCATGGGCGAGCTCCGTGGGTCAAGGCTTGGCGGGTGCCGGCGTGGCAGCCTGGTTGCGGCCCTGCAACGCTGGCACGGCACTGCGGCTCGGCTGCGCGTCGCTGCCCTGCACCACCGGATCGGCACCGCGGATCGCGATCACCGCCGTGACCACGCCCGCCACCACCACCGCCGCCGGGCCACCGAACACGAGCCACATCATGCGGTGGCGCCACCAAGGCGAGGGGTCGTGGGGGAGTGGCGATTTCATGGCGGTGCTCCGTGCATGGGCCGGGTTCAGCGAGGGACCACGAAGGTCGACTTCTCTTCCACCGTGACCTCGCGCTCGCCAAGCTCGGCCTCGCGCGTGATCTGGAAGACGAGCTTGTGCGCGCCCGGCCCGAGCGCCTGTGCCTGCGCCGGCGGCACCTGCACCGCCAGCGGCACCCAGCGCGATTCGGCCGGTGCCAGCAGCGTCTCGCCGCGCGTGCTGGCCTCTGCACCCGCGATGCCGCTGACGGCGAAGCGGTAGCGCTGCGGCAGCTCGGTGGTGTTCATCACCTGCAGCCGGTAGACGTTCTCGATATGGCCGTCTTCGACCAGCCGCGCCAGCGCGCCACGGTCGCGCACCACGTCGACCCGCAGCGGCGAGCGCAGCGCCAGGCTGGTGACGAACGCGCCGCCGATCAGCACCAGCACCGCGCTGTACACCAGCACCCGCGGCCTGAACACGCGGCGCAGCGTGAGCGGTTCGCTGCCCTCCTCCAGGCTGCGCTCGGTGGCGTAGCGGATCAGGCCGCGGGGGTAATCCATCTTGTCCATCACGCCGTTGCACACATCGATGCAGGCGGCGCAGCCGATGCACTCGTTCTGCAAGCCGTTGCGAATGTCGATGCCGGTCGGGCAGACCTGCACGCACAAGGTGCACTCGATGCAATCGCCCAGCCCGAGCGCGGCCTTGTCGGCCGTGCGCGCCCGGCCGCCGCGCGGCTCGCCGCGCCTTGTGTCGTAGCTGATGATCAAGGTGTCGCGGTCGAACATGGCGCCCTGGAAGCGCGCGTAGGGGCACATGTACTTGCACACCTGCTCGCGCAGGAAGCCGGCGTTGCCATAGGTGGCGAAGCCGTAGAACAAGACCCAAAACAACTCCCACGGCCCGAGCCCGAGGTTCAGCACCGCAGCGCCGAGCACGCGGATCGGCGTGAAGTAGCCGACGAAGGTGAAGCCGGTCCAGAGGCCGATGGCCAGCCACACCAAGTGCTTGCCGCCGCGGCGCAGCAGCTTGTTGGCGCCCCACGGCGCCTTGTCGAGCTTGACGCGTGCCTGCCGGTCGCCCTCCAGCCGGTGCTCGACCCACATGAAGATTTCGGTGTAGACGGTTTGCGGGCAGGCATAGCCGCACCACAGCCGGCCCGCCACGGCCGTGAACAGGAACAGCCCGTACGCGCTGAGGATCAACAAGCCCGTCAGGTAGATGAAGTCCTGCGGGTAGAGCACGAGGTTGAAGATGTAGAAGCGCCGTGTTTCCAGGTCGAACAGCACCGCAGGGCGGGCGTTCCAGGTCAGCCAGGGCAGGCCGTAGAAGACCAGCTGCGTGCCCCACACGAGCGCCCAGCGCCAGGCGGCGAACCAGCCGTGCACGGCGCGGGCATGGATGGTCGCGTCGGAGGCGAACATCGACACCGATACCGACACCGCGGCCGCCCCGCCCGCCGGGTCGGCGACGATCGGAATCACGCGCGGCTTGTCGGCCATCGGGTTCAGCGGCTTCAGCGGGTGGCGGTCGCCGCCGTGGGCGTTGCGGCGGCGGTGGTTGTCGGCTGCGACAGGCTCCACACGTAAGCGGCCAGCACGCGGATCTGGTCTTCGTTCAGGCGCCCTGCCTGCGCCGGCATCACGTTCTGCTTGCCCTGGGTGATCATGCGGACGATGGCATCCTCACCCCAGCCGTGGAGCCAGACCTTGTCGGTCAGGTTCGGCGCACCAAGCGCCACATTGCCCTTGCCATTGCTGCCGTGGCAGGCGGCGCAGACGACGAACTTGGCGCGCCCCAGTTGCGCCGCCACGTTGTTGTGCGGGCTGCCCGACAGGCTGAGCACGTAGTTGGCCACGTTGCGCACGTCGTCCGACGTGCCCACCGCCGCCGCCATCGGCGGCATGTTGCCGGCGCGGCCGTGGGTGAGGGTCGCGATGATGTTTTCCGGCTCGCCGCCCCACAGCCAGTCGCCGTCGGTCAGGTTCGGGAAGCCGAGGCTGCCGCGCCCGTCCGAGCCGTGGCAGGCGGTGCAGTTGTTGACGAACAGGCGCTCGCCGATGGCGTGGGCCTTCGGGTCGGCCGCGAGCGCCTGCGGCGTCATGCTGCGAAAGCCGGCGTACAGCGGCGCCAGGTCAGCTTGGGCCTTCTTCATTTCGGCCTGGTACTGCGCCTCCTGCGACCACTTCAACTCCCCGCCATACGAGCCGAGGCCGGGATACAGCACGAGGTAGACGCCGGCAAACACGACGGTGAGCACGAACAGCCCCATCCACCAGCGCGGCAGCGGGTTGTTCAGTTCCTGCAAGTCGCCGTCCCAGACATGCCCGGTGGTGTTGTCGCCCGGGATCACCTTGCGCCGGCTGGCGATGACGAGCAGGACGAGGCAGAACAGCAGCGACACCACCGTCGCGACCAGAACGAAGGTCGACCAGCCGCTGGAGAAGAAGTCACTCATGGCGGCCTCCGGGCGTGCGGTCGTCGGCGAAGGGCAGCATCGCCGCCTCGTCGAAGGCCGGGCGGTTGCGGGCCGACCAGGCCCAGACGACGATGCCGATGAAGATCACGAACGACAGCAGCGTGACCACGATTCGAAGATCCATGATGTCCATGGCGGCGTCTCCCGGTGGCTACTTGACCGCGGTGCCGAGCACCTGCAGGTAGGCAATCAGCGCCTCGATCTCGGTCTTGCCCTGCACCGCCTTCGGCGACTCGGCAATCTCGGCGTCGGTGTACGGTGCGCCGAGCGTGCGCAGCACCTCCATCCGCGGTGGCATGCCGGCTGCGTCTACCGTGGCCGCGGCCAGCCAGGGGTAGGCCGGCATGTTCGACTCGGGCACCAGGTCGCGCGGGTTCAGCAGGTGGATGCGGTGCCACTCGTCGCTGTAGCGCCCGCCGACGCGGTGCAGGTCGGGCCCGGTGCGCTTGCTGCCCCACTGGAACGGGTGGTCGTAGACGAACTCGCCGGCCATCGAGTAGTGGCCGTAGCGCAGCGTCTCGGCGCGCAGCGGGCGGATCATCTGCGAGTGGCAGTTGTAGCAACCCTCGCGCTGGTAGATGTCGCGCCCGGC
>JANOVJ010000756.1:0-9847 GCA_031417295.1 bacterium
GCAAGGACGCGGCGGCCTACGTCATTCCGGCCTGGCAGTTGTTCGACACCCGGAACTATTGGAGTTGTCCCGACGGTTCAAGGCTTGTGCCGATTTCGTTGTAGCGCTCAAGCAGGGTTCCGTGCGCTCGGCGCCAGTCGCGTGCCAGCTCGCACTGAAGTCGCTCAAGCTTGCAAGCCGGCACGCGCCAGGCCGGTTGCGAAGGCAGGCCCGACGCTGCGCGGAGGCCTCCAAGCCGACAGCCGACAGCCACGTCAGGCATCGCCAACCGGCCTCGCTCGCGAAGGCGGCGGCGCCCTGCGGTCACCGCCCCGGCAGAGCGGCGGCTCGCGTCGTCAGGGATAGCTGGCCTTCGGCAGCTCGAAGTGGGGCCGACATTGAACGCGCGCGCCGGCTCTCGTGCGTCGCGCCACATCGTCGGCGACAAGATCCACAGGCGCTTCGGTCGGGGCGCTGAAGTCGATATCCCAGGCGCTACCCCATCCGATCGCCATTGCGCATCGGCAACTGGGATGATGGCAACCGCCGCTACGATTGCCCGACCCACCATGCAACCGCTCACCCATCACCAGATCATCGGCCTCGTCGAGCCGTTCACACGCCGCGGGCGGCATGTCGACCTGGGGGCCAGCAACCGGCTCGAACGCTGCCTGGTCTTCAAGCCGGCTGAGAAGCGCGCGGGCGACGACGCACCAGCCTTCGTGGACCTGCGCGACACGCTGAAACTCGAGAACCCTCACGACGGGACCTTCAGGCTCACCCGCAGCTTGCAGCTCGCAAGTGGGTTGGAGGCCAGCCTCGTGTCCGAGGGCCGGGACGCGGGCGAGCTGCTGCAGCGCATCGAAGCCGTCGCGCCGCAGCGGCTGTTCCGAGCTGGGCAGGGCTACTCGACGGGCCTGAGCTTTCGGCTCGAAGCGCCCGCGGGGGCGTCCTCTGACGCGGCGCGAATGATCCTGACGGGCGCGGTGACGCACGTGTTGGGCTACACCCTGACGCTGCGCCCGTCGCCCACCCGCGGCATTGCTGCCGACATCGAACTGGCCGCGCCGGCCGCCAGCGCCGCCCTGCTGCCCGAAGACTTGCTGGCCGTGATCGGCTGGGACTGGGCGCCCTTGCTCGTTCGCAATGCCATCTGGACCAGCAAGCTGCGGGTGCGCGGCAGGGAACCCAAACGCAGCGCCGCCGCCGAAAGCAAGCTCGACAAGACCGTGCGGCATCTGGCGGCCGTGCTGTCGCAACCACCCGGCGTGTTTCACGAGCGGCATGTCGCGGCGCGCTGGGGCGCAGCGTTCCGGCGCGCGATACCCTGGTTGACGGTGATCGGCATGTTCGCTGGCGTCGGCGCTTTCTCGATGCAGCCACGCGACGAGAACGCCGAGATGTCGGGGCTGCTGGTGCTGATGTTCCATGTGCCCACCGTGCTGCTGGCGCTGGCCTTCACGATGCAGGAGTCGCCGCGCTTCGAGATTCCGCCCTGGCCGCGGCGTTTGAAGGCGTCGGCCTGGCCGGTGCCGCAACCCCCCGCGCAGAACTGAGCGATGCACGACAACCCGATGAACATCCCCCCGGTCTCGATCGCTGCCGCAAAGGCGGCCTTGATCGAGCAGTACACCGACCCGACGCTGCGGCGCCGCGCGTCGATGCTGTGGGGTACGCGCGGCGTCGGCAAATCCTCCGTCGTTCGCCAGGTCGCGGCGCACTTCGGCGTGCCGCTGGTGGACCTGCGGCTGACGACGATCGAGCCGGTCGACATTCGCGGCGCGATCTATGCCGACGACGTGCAGGCCAAGACCGTCTGGTTCCCACCCGAGTTCCTGCCCGGGGCCGATCAGCCGGCCGGCATCCTGTTTCTCGACGAGCTCACCGCCGCCGACCAGCGGCTGCAGATCTCGGCCTACTCGCTGATCCTCGACCGCAAGGTCGGCCACTACGTGCTGCCCGACGGCTGGCAGGTCATCGCCGCCGGCAACGCGAGTTTTCACGGCGCGGTGAGCCACGACATGGGCACCGCGCTCGCCGACCGGATGTTCCATTTCAACGTCCAGACCACGATAGCCGCGTTCCTGGCCCACGCGATCGAGCACGGCTTTGCGCCCGAGGTCATGGCCTACCTGAAAGTGCGGCCCGACAAGCTCGACGACACCCAGGCGCAGTTGGCGAACGACCACCTTGTGGGCGCCAGCCCGCGCGGCTGGGAAGACATCTCCAATGTGCTCAAGTCGGGCCTGTCGGAGGCGGCGCGGCGGGTCTTCGTGCAGGGCCGCATCGGCGCCGCCAACGCGGCCGAATTCTTTGGCGTGCTGCGCGAATTGCAATCCGCCGTCGATGTGGTGCGCCTGCTCGCGGCCCGGCCCGGCGACGAGACGCTGACGCTGCTGCCGCGCACGCTCGACGGGCTGTACGGCATGGTCTACGGCCTGCTCGCGGCCAGCACCGACAGCGCCACGCTGGCGCGGGCACTGGAAGTCGTTGAACAGTTGCCCGACGTTCGCGCCCCGGTCGCGCTGCCGCTGCGCGAAGCGCAGACGTTGGCGATGGAATTGCTGATGCAGAAGGCGCTGGAAGGCAGCCTCGAAGCGACGGTGATGGACAGCTCGGCGTACCGGCGGTACGCCGAGCGTCGGGGCCAGGAAGGCCAGGCCGGGTGAGCGTGCATGAGGTGGACGTGACCCCACTTCAGCGCGGCCATCGCGGCACGCGCGCGGTGCAGCGGATGGTCGAGTTCGCGCCGTCCACCGGCGGCCTGGCCCTGTGGGTGCGGCATCACGATTCGCCGGCTGACGGGACCGGCGCCGACAACGCAGCGCCGGTCGCCACCGATGGCAACACCCTCTTCTATGCGCCGGGCTTCGCCGACCGGCCCGCCGCCGAACAGGTGGGCCTGGTCGCGCACGAGGTGCTGCACATCGCGCTGCGTCATCCGCAGCGCTACATCGACTTGCAGCGATTGTTGGGCGAGGTCGATCTGGCGCTCTTCAATGTCTGCGCCGATGCCATCGTCAACAGCACGCTCTCGCACCTGGGCTGGCTTCAGTTGCCGAAGGCCGCGGTGCTGCTGGAGCGGTTGCTCGAGAGTGCGCTGCGGCTGAAGCAAGGCACCGAACAGGCCTTGCTCGAATGGGATGTCGAGCGGCTCTACCGCGCGATCGACGACCGGCGGCCGCCATCACAGAACGGCCGCGTCCGGGCGCAAGGTCAGGGCGGCGGCGACGCCCGGGCCGGCGCGACCGGTTCGAGTGGTTCGGGCGGAGCGACCGGGTCGAGCGCCCGGGCGCCGGCCGATGTGAACAGCGCCACGCCGCGCCCCGGGGGCCGCGAAGACGGGCCCCGCGCTGCCGCCGCGCGTGCGCTCGGCGCGCAGACCCCGCTCGACCTGCAACCCGACGCCCACACGCACGCCGCGCCGGAGGCCGAAGCGCAAGCCACGCGCGAGTGGAGCGAGCGCCTGCTGCGTGCCCACGCGGGCGACGGCGCGTTCTCGATGCTGCGCACGCTGCTGGCCGACCTGCCGCGCAGCCGCACGCCCTGGGAGCAGGTGCTGCGGACCCAACTCGCGCGCAGCCTCACGCCGCGCGCGGCGGTGTCGTGGTCTCGCCCGTCCCGCTCGTACCTCGCGAACCAGGGGCGCGCCGGCCCAAAGCTCGACGGCTCGGGCCGTGCCGCCCCAGGGCTCGGTGGCTCGGGCCGTGCCGTCCCTCGGTGGCGCATGCCCTGGGAGCCCGGCTTCAGCGGGGTGAAAACAGTGCCCAGGCTGGTCGTCATCGTCGATGTGTCGGGCTCGATCGACAAGCGCCTGATGGAACGTTTCGCGCGCGAGATCGAGGCCATCGTGCGCCGGCTCGAAGCCGGCCTGGTGCTGGTGATCGGCGACGATCGGGTTCAGCGCGTCGCCCGCTTCGAGCCGCACGAGTTGAGGCCGCGCCGGCTGGCCTTGCACGAGATCGAATTCAAGGGCGGCGGCGGCACCGACTTCACGCCGCTGCTCGAAGAAGCCGACAAGCACCGCCCCGACATCGGCGTCGTGCTCACCGACCTTGACGGCCCGGCGCGCTTTCGCCCGCGCTGGCCGGTGATCTGGGCCGTGCCCGAGCCTTGCGCCGCGGCCGTGGCGCCGTTCGGGCGCAAGCTGGGCCTGCGCTGAGCTGGCGTTCGCGAAGCGCAGCGCGCGCGGCTCAGCGCGCGCTGCTCACGGCGATGGGTCACTGGACCGCCACCACAACCCGCAGGTACGTTGCCGGAATTGACGTGGCATCCTGGCTCGCGCTCTTGTTGTGGCTGACGAACAGCGCTTCGAGTTCGGCCTGCAGCTCATTGGCCCGGCCGTTCCTTTCGGCCGCGTCGAAGGCATTCATCGTCGGGCCGTAGAAGTGGCGGAAGGTGTCCACCAGTTTCGTCGGCGGCACGGCGTAGTCGAACCAGAACGTCTCGCGGGCAAAGGCGATGTTCTCCTTTGCAATGCCCGCAGCCACGAAGCGCTCGATCACATGGCTCTCGACGCCCCAGGTCATCGGGCTGACAAAACCTTCCGGCGGCGGCGGCGAGTAGGCGGCACTGGTCTTCAATATCTGCGCGACCAGCGTCGGGTCGTTCGGAATCCAGTTGCCCATCACGACGCGCCCGCCGGGGCGGGTGACGCGCACCATCTCCTTGGCCACGTCGAACGGCTTGGGCGCGAACATGGCGCCGAAGACCGTGACGACGAGGTCGAACGAATCGTCCTTCAGGTCGCGCAGGTCGGACGCATCGCCTTCCTCGAAGCGGATGTTCGTCAGCCCCGCTTCACGAGCGCGCTCGTTCCCCGCGGCGACCAGGTTTCGGGCGATGTCGACGCCGAGCACCTCGGCGCCGAGGTGGGCGGCCGGCAAGGCGGTGGTGCCGTCGCCGCAGCCGAGGTCGAGCACTTTCATGCCGCGGCTGATGCCGAGGCCGGCAACAAGCGCCTCGCCGCTCTGCCTCATGCTCTGCGCAATGCGCGTGAAGTCGCCCTTCTCCCAAAGTGCCTGGTTCGGATTCATGGCTGTGCTCCTGTGTTGAGTGGGGTCGGGGTGGCAATCGAGCGTCCCTGCGCCGGCACCCTAAACCTGTTTCACGTACCGCACAATCGCGGCCTCATTCCACCTGCCCATGAAATCCTTGACTCCAACGACGCGGACGGTTCTGCGACGAGCCCGCCGGGCCGCCCCAAGGGCGCGTACCGGAGTGCGCAGCACGGAGGTTGCCTGATGAGCGAAGCCGCGCCGGGGCAAGCGCCGGAACCCCAGCCCTGCTTCGCCGATTCGCGCCGGCTGACCGGCCCGAACCTTTTCTTCAGCGAGACCGGCGCCGTGCTGGAGGCGCTCGGCCCCAGTGCGCAAAGCGCCGCGGCGCACGCCGTCTGGTGGGAGCGCGTGACGGCGCTGCGGCGCGCGATCGGCTGGCCCGAGGCGGCGCTTGCGGTGCGCTGCCATGCCAGGGGTGCACAGCTCGCGCTGGCGGCGCCCGCCGGGCTGCTGTTCACCGCGACCGAGATCAACGAGTGGGCGTGGGAGGCGGCCAGTGGCCTCTTCAGCCGCAGTGCCAGTGCCAGCCCGGACGCGGACGCGGGCGAACCGCCACCGTTCGACGCGCTGCACCCCCCGGGCGATGACGTCGAGCAAGCCGCCCGGGTGTTCGCCGCCCGCGCCGCGGCCGAGCACCACCCGGCCTGGGCCGCGCTGGCCGCCGCAGCGCGGGACCACGGCGTGCCGCTGTTCGCCGACGACGCGGTGCTCTCGCTCGGCGCCGGCCGCGGCAGCCACGCCTGGCCGCTCGCGGCCCTGCCCGCCCCGCACCGGCTGCGCTGGGCCGCGCTGCACGCCGTGCCGACCGCGCTGGTCACGGGCTCGAACGGCAAGACCACCACGGCCCGCCTGGTCGCGGCGATGGTGGCCGCCAGCGGCCGCGTGCCCGGCCTGTGCGGCACCGAAGGCGTGGTCGTGGGCGGGGTGGCCATGGCGAGCGGCGACTACGCCGGCCCGGCCGGCGCGCGGCTGGTGCTGCGCCACCCCAAGGTCGAAGTGGCGGTGCTCGAAACCGCGCGCGGCGGCATCCTGCGCCGCGGCCTTGCAGCCGCGCACGCCGACGTGGCGGTGGTCACGAACGTGAGTGCCGATCACTTCGGCGAGTACGGCATCGACACCCTGGCCGACCTGGCCGAGACCAAGCTCGTCGTCGCCCGCGCGCTCGGCAGCGAGGGCTTGCTGGTGCTCAACGCCGACGATCCGCAACTGCTTGCACGCGCCGCCGCACAGCGGTGCCGGGTCGCGCTGTTCGCGCTCGACGATGCGCATCCGGCGCTCGCCGCGCTGCGGCGGGCGAGCGGCATCACCTGCGGCGTCGCGGCGGGCCGGCTTCGCCTCGGCAACGCCGGTGAGGCCCACGACCTCGGCGCCGTGGCCGCGATGCCGATCACGCACAACGGTGCGGCGCACTACAACATCGCCAACGCGGCTGCGGCCGCGCTCGCGGCGCTGGCCCTCGGCGTGGCGCCGGCCGCCATCGCCGAAACGCTGCGCCGCTTCGGCCTCGCGCGCAGCGACAACCCGGGCCGCCTCGAACGCTGGGACGTGCACGGCACGACGGTGCTGCTCGACTATGCCCACAACCCCGATGGGTTGGCGGCCTTGCTGGCGGTGGCCGCTTCGCTGCGGCCGCTGCGGCTCGGGCTGCTGCTCGGGCAGGCCGGCAACCGCAGCGACGCGGCCATTGCCGAGCTGGCGCAGACCGCCGCCGCCAGCACGCCCGACCGGGTGCTGCTGAAGGAGCTGCCGGCGATGCTGCGCGGCCGCGCGCCGGGCGAGGTCACGGCGTTGCTCGGCAGCGCGTTGCGCTCCGCCGGAGTCGCGCCCGAGCGCGTGCAGATCGAGCCCGATGAAGCCACTGCGGCGCGCGCGCTGATCGCGTGGGCCGAGCCCGGCGACGTGATCGTGCTGCCGGTGCACCAAGTCGCGTCGCGCAGCGCGATCACGGCGCTGCTCGACAGGCTTTCCGCTCAGCGCCCGCCGGTCACGTCGATCACAGCGCCGGTGGTGTAGCTGGCCGCGTCCGAGAGCAACCAGACGATGGCCTCGGCCACTTCGCCCGCGCTGCCGGCGCGGCGCATCGGCACCTGCGGCGCCAGTTGCGCGGCACGGTCGGGCTGGCCGCCGGAGGCGTGGATGTCGGTTTCGATGATGCCCGGCCGCACCGCGTTGACGCGAATGCCTTCGCCCGCCACCTCGCGCGCCAGGCCGAGCGTGAAGGTGTCGATCGCGCCCTTGGCCGCCGCGTAGTCGACGTACTGGCCCGGCGAGCCCAGCCGCGCCGCGGCCGACGACAGGTTGACGATCGCGCCACCGCCGCCGCCGTGCTTCGTGCTCATCCGCCGCACCGCCTCGCGCGCGCACAGCATCGAGCCGAGCACGTTGATGCCGAACATCCGGGCGAGGCGTTCGGCGCTCATCTCGTCCACCCGCGCCGGCACGTCGACGACACCGGCGTTGTTGACCAGCGCGGTGAGCGGCCCGAGTTCGGTATCGACGGCCGCGAACAGGCGCAGCACGTCGGCCTCTTGCGACACATCGGCCGCGATGGCCACCGCGCGGCGGCCGAGCGCGCGCACCTGTGCCGCCACATCGGCCGCGGCCTGCGCGTCGCGCGCGTAGTTGACGGCCACGTCGCAGCCGCGCTGGGCACAGAGCAGCGCCGTGGCGGCGCCAATGCCACGGCTCGCGCCGGTGATCAGGACAATCGGAGTGTTCATGGGTTCATTGTCGGGCCGCCTCCATTCGGCCCGACACCGGGGCAAGCCCGATGGCACAGCGCGCGGGCTTCGCTACAGTCGCCGCACGGCCGCTCTGGCCCGCACGGAGACTGTTCATCATGCAACGACGCACCCTCTTGCTCGCCGGATCGGCCGGCCTCGCCGCGCCGGCCTTCGTGTTCGCGCAAGCGCTGGAGAAACCCAAGGTCTCGATCGCCGTCGGCGGCAAGAACCTGCTCTACTACCTTCCGCTCACGATCGCCGAAGCGCTGGGCTACTTCAAGGACGAGGGCCTCGACGTGACCATCGTCGATTTCGCCGGCGGCTCGCGCGCGCTGCAGGCCGTGGTGGGCGGCAGCGCCGACGTGGTCTCGGGCGCGTTCGAGCACACCCTGAACATGCAGGCCAAGGGGCAGCGCCTGCGCGCCTTCGCGCTGCAGGGCCGGGCGCCGCAGATCGTGCTCGGCGTCAACCCGAAGACGATGCCGAACTTCAAGACCGTGGCCGATTTGAAGGGCAAGAAGATCGGCGTCACCGCGCCGGGTTCGAGCACCAACATCATGGCCAACTTCGTGCTCGCCAAGGCCGGCATCAAGCCGGGCGAGGTGTCGATCATCGGCATCGGCGCCGGCACCGGCGCGGTGGCGGCGATGCGCAGCGGGCAGATCGACGCGATCAGCAACCTCGACCCGGTGATCACGCTCTTGCAGCGCTCGGGCGACCTGAAGATCGTCTCCGACACGCGGGTGCTGGCCGAGTCCGACAAGGTCTTCGGCGGGCCGATGCCGGCCGGCTGCCTCTACGCGCCACAGAGCTTCATCGACAAGAACCCGGCCACGGTCCAGGCCCTCGCCAACGCCATCGTCCGCGCCAACAAATGGATTCAGGCGGCCGGGCCGGGCGAGATCATCAAGGCCGTGCCCGAGAGCTACCTGCTTGGCGACCGCGCGGTCTACATCGACGCGTTCCTCGCCAGCAAGGCCGCGCTGTCGCCCGACGGCATGATCCCCGAGGCCGGGCCGGCCACCGCGCTGCGCGCGCTGCAGAGCGTGGACGAGACCCTGAAGGACGTGAAGTTCGACCTGCCCGCGACCTACACCAACGACTTTGTGAAGAAGGCCAACGCGAAGTATCCTAAGGCGTGAAGTTCTGTTGGGGCCAAGCATGGACGACGTACTAGATGAACCCCGCGTCAAGCGTCACCGCCTGAACGTGGAGCAGTACCACCGCATGGGCGAAGCTGGTGTGTTCGCACCCGGCGCACGCATTGAGTTGATCGAGGGGGAGGTGATCGACATGGCACCGATGGGCACCCGGCATTGGTCGACTGTGAATCGCCTGACTCGGCTTCTTGTGCAGGCGACCGGCGAGCGCGCCGTCGTCTCCGTTCAGGCGTCGATCCGGCTCGACATGCAATCCGAACCCGAACCCGACCTCGCCGTGCTGAAACCGCGCGACGACTTCTACGCCAGCGCGCTGCCCACCGGACACGACGCCTATCTCGTCATCGAAGTCGCGGACACGAGCCTGGCCTACGACCTGAAGCTCAAGTCGCGCCTGTATGCGCTGCACGGCGTGCCGGCGTATTGGGTGGTCGATCTTGCGGCCGGCCTGCTGCACACCTTCGCCGCGCCACAGGGCGAGATCTACACGGCGGTCGGTGCGACCGCCTCGCCCGGCACGGTGGCCCTGCCCGGCCTGCCCGACATCGCGCTCGACCTGAGCGGTTTGTTCGGGCGCTGACGCGCCATCGATGGTGACTCCCGGCCAGCCGACGGCACCGGCACTGGCGCTCTCGGGCGTCAGTTGCACCTTCATCAGCCGCGATGCCCCTGGCCAGCGCTACACGGCGGTCGCCGACGTGACGCTCACGGTCGGCGCGGGCGAATTCGTCAGCGTGGTTGGCCCGACCGGCTGCGGCAAGAGCACGCTGCTGAACGTGGCCGCCGGGTTGTTGGCGCCCAGCAGTGGCCGCATCGAAGTGTTCGGGCAAGCGCTGTCAGGCATCAACACCCGCGCCGGCTACATGTTCCAGGGCGAGAGCCTGATGCCCTGGCGCACCGCGTTGCAGAACGTGCGCGCCGGGCT
>JANOVJ010000757.1:0-11972 GCA_031417295.1 bacterium
TGTGATCTTCGTCACCGTGGGCTCGCAGATGCCGTTTCGCCGCCTGGTTCAGGCCGTGGACGAATGGGCGCAGCTCAATCCGGCGGTCGAGGTGGTGGCGCAGATCGGCATCGACACCGCGTACCGCCCGTCGGCCCTGAAGGCCTTCGCCTCGGTCTCGCCCGACCGCTATGCCGAACTGGTTGAACACTGCGAGATCGTGGTCGCTCACGCTGGCATGGGTTCGGTATTGACCGCGCTTGAACACGGCAAGCCGATGATCCTGATGCCGCGTCGCGGAGCGCTGATGGAGACTCGAAACGACCACCAGGTGGCCACGCTGCGCTGGCTGGAGCGTCGCCCCGGTATTTATGCGGCGGCCGACGAGGTCGATCTGAAAGCCGCTCTGGATTTGTGGCGCCAGCGGGGTATGGCGCCACCCGCACTGGCCGAAGGCGACCGGTCTGACTCGCTGCAGAGCCTGATCGCGACCCTGCGCACCTTCATTGGATGAGGGGCGCGGGCTGTGACGGCGCTTGTAACCTTGGCGAAGCCGCAATTCGTTCACGCACGGCTCGAAGCGCGGCAAGGCAATGCAGTGAGCTCGCCCCGGATAATCAGCGCCAGTCGGTTTGGCGATCGCGCGGCTGCCGTGCGCCAGGCAGAGCATTGAACTGAACCTGTACTTGTGCGTCAGCGCTGATGAATGACGAATGCCGGATGCTGAACTTCGGCGCTGTGCCTCGCGCTGCGCCCCAACCCCTTGATTGATCTGCAATGACCCCCAGAGCATCCGCCCATTCGTCCGACCGTGCTGAACCGAGCGGCCTCCGCCCGCACGTGTGCCCGGTCTCACACAGCCCCTGCCTGAAAGCCCGCTCATGAGCCTCGACCAGTGCCTGGCCATCCTCAAGGCCCGTTGGAAAGGCGCGTTGCTGGTTTTTGTGTTGACGGTCGCGTCGATCGTTGCGGTGAGCCTGGTCCTGCCCAAGCAGTACACCGCCACGGCCTCGGTGGTGGTCGACTTCAAACCCGATCCGGTCACCGCGATGATGTACCCCGGCATGACCTCGCCAGGGTTCATGGCGACCCAGGTCGAGGTGTTGCAGAGCGACCGCGTCGTCAGGCGCGTCCTGCGCAATCTGAGAATGTCCGAGAGCCCCACCGTACGCGAGCAGTGGCTCGATGAGACGGGCGGCGTCGGCAGCATCGAGACCTGGCTCGTCGACCCGTTCGTCAAGGGCATGGAGGTCAAGCCGGGCCGCGAGTCGGGCGTGATCTCGGTCTCCTACCGCGCTGCCGACCCGCAGTTCGCGGCGGCGGTGGCGAATGCGTTCGTGCAGGCGTACCTGGAAACCAGCGTGGCCTTGAGCGTGGGCCCGGCCAAGCAGTCTTCGGCCTTCTTCGACACCCGCGCCAAGGAAGCCCGCGTGACGCTCGAGAAGGCGCAGGCCAAGCTCTCGGCGTTCCAGAAGGCGAAGGGGATCATTGCGACCGACGAGCGGCTCGACGTGGAGAACGCGCGGCTGAACGAGTTGTCGTCGCAGGCCCTGATGCTGCAGGGCATGGCCTCGGAGTCGGAGAGTCGCCAGGCCCAGGCGCGCGGCGCGTCGGCCGACAAGACGCAGGAGGTGCTGAACAACCCGCTGATCGGTGGCATCAAGGCCGACCTGGCGCGGGCCGAAGCACGGCTCCAGGAGCTGCGGTCGCGCCTGGGTGAGAACCATCCGCAGGTGCAGGAGGCCAAGGCCACGATCGCCACCTTGCAGGCCAAGATCGACAGCGAAACGGCGCGTGTTGTGGGTGGCGTGGGCGTCAGCAACAAGATCGCCCGCCAGCGCGATGCCGACGTGCGCGCGGCGCTCGCTGCGCAGCGGGCGCAGGTGTTGCGCATGAAGGAGGTGCGCGACGATGGCGCGGTGCTGGTGAGCGACGTTGAAAGCGCCCAGCGGGCCTTCGACACCGTGACCAGCCGGCTGACCCAAACCACGCTTGAGAGCCAGGCGACGCAGAGCAGCATCAACCTGCTGACGCAGGCCGAGCCGCCGATCCTGCCCTCGTCGCCGAAGATTCTCTTGAACTCGCTGCTGGCCGTCCTGCTGGGCGCCCTGCTGGCGATTGGCGGGACCTTGCTGCTCGAACTGATGAACCGCCGGGTTCGAACCCTCGACGATGTTTCGGTGATTCTCGGGCTCCCGGTGCTGGGCCTGCTGGCGCCGGCACGCCAGCGCAAGTCGGGCGACCAGAAGCGTCTCGCGCTGGCACAGCAGCGCATCGTCGGCCGGCCGCGAATCGGCCCGAAGCGCGAGCTCGCGCTGCCCGTCGCCGGCTTGGGCTCGAAGCCGGCCGCCGAACAGATCGACCTGCCCGAGGACACGCTTCGCATGCCGACGCTGCTCGACAGGTCGATCGGCGAGATCATTGCCGAATCGATCAAGTTGAAGCCTGCCCAGGTGGAGCAGATCGTGGCCCATCAGCGCACCACCGGCCTGCGCTTCGGCGAGGCCGCGATCGACTTGAAACTGGCCACCACCGAGGACGTGCTGGCCGCGCTGGCCAAGCAGTATCACTACCCCTACGCCGCCCAGGACCGGCGCGAGCTCAGCCCCGAACTGGTCGCATTGAACCAGCCGTTCTCGGCCCAGGCCGAAGCGTTCCGGGCGATCCGCAGCCAGGTGATGAAACGGGTCTTCAACGACCGTGCCGAACGGCGCCGGGCGCTCGCCGTGGTGAGCCCGAACGCAGGCGACGGCAAGACCTTCTTCGCTGCCAACCTGGCCATCACCCTGGCGCAGTTGGGCGGGCGCACGCTGCTGATCGACGCCGACATGCGCGGGCCTCGCCAGCACGAGGTCTTCAACGTCGACAACTCGGCCGGCCTGGCCGGTATTCTTTCGGGCCGGGCAGGGACTCCCGTGGTCCAGCCGGTGCCGGGCGTGCCGGGGCTGTTCTTGCTCCCGGTCGGGGGCACGCCGCCGAACCCGCTGGAGCTGGTGGAGCGGCCCGCCTTCGGCTTGCTGATGGATGAGTTGATCCGCAAGTTCGACCACGTCGTCGTCGACACGCCGGCCGCGCAGTACGGTGCCGATGCGGCCGTGATCGCCGAGCGCTGCGGCGCCTCGCTGATGATGGCGCGCCTCGACGCCACGCGCGTTGCCGCGGTCGAAGAGCTGGTCATCGAGTTGACCGACGACCAGTCCGGGCTGGCCGGTGTCGTGATGAACGGGTACCGGCCTTGACCCAGGCGCAGCGCGTCGCCAGCATCCCCTCAGGCAGGGCGCCGCAGACGCTCCTTCCGCAGGGGCTGGACCTGTTCACATTGGCGATCCTGCTGCTCGGCTTTGCCGCGCTCTATGTGCCGAGCTACGTCGAACTCGCGCGGCGGATCTGGCCTTCGGATGCGCAGGGCCACGGCCCGATCATCCTGGCGGTGAGCGCCTGGTTGTTCTTCGACAAGCGCCATGCGCTGGCGGCGCTGCCGCTGCAACCCGACAGGGCCATGGGAGGGTTCCTGCTGCTGCTGGGCGTCGTCGTCTATGCGCTGGGCCGGACCCAGGGCATGCTGGTGCTCGAGGTCGGCTCGCAGATCGTCGTGCTGATCAGCCTGATCCTGCTGTTTCTGGGGCGGCCGGCGCTTCGGCTGGTCTGGTTCCCGTTGTTTTTTCTGCTGTTCATGGTGCCCCTGCCGGGCTCGATCGTGGCGAGCCTGACGGGCCCGCTCAAGGCGGCAGTGTCGGCCGTTGCCGCTGAACTGCTGCATGTGTTCGGCTACCCGGTGGCCCGCCAGGGCGTCGTCTTGACGGTGGGCCAGTACGAGCTTCTGGTGGCCGACGCCTGCGCCGGCCTGAACTCGATGTTCACGCTCGAGGCGCTGGGCCTGCTCTACCTGAACCTCATCAACTCCAGGTCAGCGGTGCGCAACGTGACCCTGGCGGTGCTGATCATCCCGATCTCGTTCGTGGCCAACATCGTTCGGGTGATGATCCTGGTGCTGGTGACCTACCACTTCGGCGACGCCGCCGGGCAGGGCTTCGTGCACCGTTTCGCCGGCATCGTGCTGTTCATCGTCGGGCTGTTGTTGATGGTGTTTACCGACACCTTGCTGCGGCTCGTCTTCAAGGACAAACCGGTCGCACCATGAACCAGGCCCGAAGGCGTGGCCTGCTGGCCGCTGCGGTGATGCTGAGCGGGGCAGCGGCGAGCTATTTCGGCAAGCCGACCGTCTTCCTTGCCGACAAGATCGGCAAGCCCGACCTCGAAGCCCTCATTCCGAAGCGGTTCGGCGACTGGAAGGTCGACACTGGCATTCCATTCGTGCTCCCGGCACCCGACGTCCAGGCCCAGCTCGACATCATCTACAACCAGGTGCTGACGCGCACTTACGTCAACGCCCTGGGCCAGCGGATCATGCTGTCGGTGGCGTACGGGGGCGACCAGTCCGACGGGTCCAGCGCGCACCGGCCGGAGGTTTGCTACCCGGCGCAGGGCTTTGCCATCAGTGCCAACGAGAAGAGCCTGCAGCCCGTGGCCGGCGGCACGCTCGCGGTGCGCACGCTGATGTCGCAGCGCGGCGACCGGTTCGAGCCGATCACGTACTGGGTCGTCGTGGGCAATGAGGTCGTGACCACCGGCATCGAGCAGAAACTGGCCCAGATGCGCTATGGCTTGCGCGGGCTGATCGCCGACGGCATGCTGGTCCGGGTGTCGAGCATCGGTGCCGACGGGCCGAAGGCGCACGCGCTGCAGGCCGGTTTCATTCTTGCGCTGGCCGAGGAAATGCCGGCGTCGGCGCGCCCCCGCGTGTTCGGTGCATTGGTGCTCTGAGCGATGACTGACAGACGTGTTCCCCGCCCCACCAGGGCCGGCACCGGCTGCCCGGCAGGGCTTCGATGATCCACCCTCGCGTCACCGCCGCGGGCGGGCGTTACCCGCCTCTGGCGGGGGCGCGCAGGCGGCCACGCCAGGCGCACACGGCGTTGCTGCTCGGGCTGGCCTGGGTGGTCGCGTTCAGCCTGATCGCCTGGCTCGCGATGCTCACCATCCTGCCGCACCAGGACCTGCGCGTGGCCTCGATGGTGGCCGCGTTCGTGTTCCTGCCCGCGGTCTGGTTGTGGATCGTGGCCCGTGCGGGCGCCGCTGGCGGCACCCCATTGGCACTGATCGTCATCGCGATCGTCGCGCTGTCGGATACCTCCGCACGCGGCTTCTCCACCGGCATCGATGCCCAGAGCGTCGTCAAGTTCGGGATCTGGACGTCCGGGCTGCTGCTGCTGTTCTGGCGTTGGCCCGTCATCAAGGCGGCGAGTCGCGAATTGCCCACCTCGGCGTTGCTGCTGCTCTGTGTCTGGGCGGTGCTGACGACGACCTACTCCGCGACGCGGTTCTACACCTTCGGCGCCGGGCTCTCGTTCCTGGGGGTCTGCATCACGGCCATCGTCTTCGCCGAAGACACCGATGAAAAGCGGGGCCTGGCGGTGATCTGGGGCGCATTGATGGCCGCGCTCGCGCTGTCGCTTGTGCTCTATGTGCTGGTGCCCAGCCAGGTGATGACGGCCCACGAGAACGGGCGCTCGCTCAGGCTCAGCGGGGCCTTCGGCAGCCCCAACAACCTGGGGGTCGCCGCCGCGCTGGCCTTGCTGTTGACGTTCCTGCTCTGCCGCCAGATCGGTCGCGGGGCGGGCCTGGCGCTGGCGCTGGTCGGCCTTGGCGTGTGCGGCGCCTGCCTCTACCTCTCGGGCAGCCGCACCGCCATCATCAGCATGTTGGTCGGCGTGACCGTGATTCTGGTGAGCCGAAGGCCGGTGCTGGCGATCTCGGCGCTGGCGTCGGCCGTCGGCGCCGGCTTGCTGTTTCTTGCCTATCCTGACGTGCGAGACGGCATGCTGGCGCTCGTCACCCGCGAAGGCAGCACGCGCGAAGTCACCACGTTCACCGGGCGCACCGAAATCTGGCGCTACGTGTTCTCGTTGATCGAGAAAGCGCCGATCCTGGGCTACGGCTTCGCCTCGACCAAGGAAGTGATCCCGGCCGGCTTCACCGGCGCCTTCGGCTGGACCACCCATTCGGCCCACAACATGGTGTTGCAAGCCTGGGTCGCGACCGGTCTGATCGGGCTCGGGATCTTGCTCGTGGCGCTGCTCGCGCTGGTGCGCGACCACTTTGTCCGGCCGCACCCGGTCCGCGACGCTGTCACCGCGTTCGTGCTGACCCAGGGGCTGATGGAAGCCAGCATCGCCGGGCCGACCATCAACATGCTGATCTTCGTTTTTCTGTGGGCCGCGGCGCTGGGCCGGCGGCCTGAGGCCACGGCCACCCCCCCGACGCAGCCTGGTGGCGCCAATGCCACGGCGGCCGATGCGTCATCGGTGTCCGGGCCGAGCCGCGGGCGAGCCCGCCGACGGCTGCCGTCTCGGGCCGACGCCGTTGCCGGGTTCAAGGGCGCATGACGCCGGCCCCACCGGGCGGCGGCCTGCCAGACCTCGGCCGCGGCAAGCCGGCCGAGAGGCCGCAGGGCCTGGTCCAGGCGGCCGCGACCGCGATGCCCACAGCCGCGCCCATAGCCGCCGCCGAGTCGGATTTCGCCGCACCTGCGGAAGACGATCGCGGCGCGGGGGCCGGCAGCGCGCGCCACCTCTCGCTGGCTGAGCAAGGCCTCATTTCGGGCAGCAATTTCCTGGTGCTGATCGCGGCTGCGCGCATCCTGCCCAAGGAGGCATTGGGCGCGTTCAGTTTCGCGCTGGCCACGCTGTTGCTGTTTCAGGGGCTCATTCAGCGTGCGTTCGTGCTGCTGCCGATGAGCACCACTGGCAAGAGCCGCGACGAATCGGTCCACAACCTGGCGTTCTGGCGCTGGGTCCAGGCCGGCACGATGGCCGCGATCCTCGCGCTGATGGGCGCGTTCTACCTCGTCGCCCGCGGTTTTCTCGACGCCTGGATCGCCGACAGCGTGCTGGTTGCGCTGATCGTCGTGGTGCCGAGTTTCTACATGGAGTTCCTGCGCCGAGTGGTTCTGCTGACATCGACGATGCCGCGTCTGCTGCTCATGGGCTGCGCCTATGCCGGCACGATCGCGATCTTCGCCGCGGTCGCGCTGCTGTCCGATCACACGCCCGGCCTGTTCGCATTCGCGCTCTGCCTTTGTGCCGCGGGGCTCGCCAGTTGCCTGGTCTCCGGCGCGCGGCCGCTGCCGCGCGGCGGATTCCAGCACCCCGTGGGCTGGACGCTGCCCTCCTACTGGCGGTTTGCGCGCTGGTCGGTCGGTGCGTCGTTGGGCTCGGCGGGCTACAGCTTCGGCATCCAGTCGATCCTGGCCGCGATGGCGGGCCCGGTCGCGCTCGCCGGCTACGCGGCGGCGCGCAACCTGGTGCAACCGGTCAGCACCTTGATGCAGGCCATGGACAACGTCGACAAGGCCCGTGCCGGCCGCGCCTTTGCCCAGACCGGCATGGCCGGGCTGTGGGGGGTTGTGCGGCACTCGTGGACCTGGCTGTTCATGCTGGCGATTCCCTACTTCGTCTTCGTTGCCGCGCTGTCGGACTGGATCCTCCCGCTGCTCTACGGCAGCAAGTACGGCGACATCACCGATCAGGTCCGGCTGTGGTGCCTCGTGATGGCGGCCATGATCGTCGTCCAGCCCCTGGAGACGGCCCTGTACGCGGTGCGGCGCCCCGATCTGCTGTTCTACGGGCGCCTGCCCTCGGCCTGCCTGGCGATGCTGCTGGCGCCGGCGCTCATCCTGCAGTCGAACGAAAAGGGCGCCCTGGTCGCGGTGGTCCTGGGTTGGTGCCTGGCCGGCCTGACCGCGGCGTGGCAACTTCGGCGCCTTTCGGCTGCGGAACGGGTGGGGTGACGGCATGACCCCGCCGACCCCGCTGACCCCGATCGTGCTGCACGTCAGCAGCGACATTCACGACGTGTACGACGTCAACAAGCCCTTGGTCGTCGGCCGGCTGGTGGACGGGCTGGCGTCTCGTGCACGCAACCTGGTGATCTCGATCAACCGCACCAGCAACCCTTTTGGGGAAGCGCTCCATCGCTCGGGCGATGTCTGGTCGCTGCGCTACTTTTCCCCGCCGCATGGGTTGCTGCTGTCGTTCTTCCTCGGCCGGCTGACCCGTCGAATCGCACACCTCCTGGCGCAGTCCGGGTTGCGGCCGGACATCATGGTCGGCCACAAGTTCACCGTCGAATCCGTGGTCTGTTCTCGCTTGAGCTTGCTGCTCGGCGTTCCCTACATCGCCTGCTTTCAAGGCAACACCGACTGCAAGATCTTCAAGTACAAGCCGCAGTATTGGCAGATGTTCTCGGTCGTGGCCCGCAACGCGCGGGCGCTGGTGTTCCCGACACCGTGGAGTCAGCGCTACTTCGAGGACCGCCTGCTCACGCCCATCGGCGACGCCGCAGACCGGCGCCACCTGATCCCCTTCATCAGCGGCGAGATGGGCCCGCCCGCGCGGACCCGTCCGGCGTCGGTCCATCGCTTCGTGATGATCTGTCGCCTCGATGCGTGGCGGCTGAAGAACGTTCACCGGCTGATCGAGGCGATCGCGATGCTGCGAAGCCAGACCGGCGACGACTGGACGCTCGACATCGTCGGCCCCGGCACGGCGGAGACGCAGCGCTTCATCGCGTCGATGATCGAGCGCTTCAAGGTCACGCCCTCGGTCAGGATCCTGGGCAGCCGCTCGCGCGAGCAGATCGACGCCCTGCTGCCGGGGTATTGCGCGATGGTGCTGCCCAGCCACCCGGAGAGCTTCGGCCTGGTCTATCTGGAAGCCCTGCTGCAGGGGGTGCCGATCATGTGTGCCCAGGGGGCCGGCTTCGACGGGTTCTTCGAGGCTGCGTTTCCGGGCATCGTCGTCCGTCACGACAGCGTTGAAGACATCGTCGAGGGGCTCAGGTTTCTGTCGCAGCGCAGCGATCAACTGCGCCAACGCATCCAGGACCTGGGCGCGGAGTTCGAGATGTTCCAGCGCGGCAGCATTGAATCCCGCTTCTCGGCGCTGTTGGGCATCTGATCGAGCGCTCCGGACCGTGCACCCGATGAACGACAAGACCTTGCGGTCCACCGAGCCACCGCCCGCGCGCGGTGCGGAGTTCTCGATCCATGACACCAACGTGCTGAAAGGCGTCGGCATCCTCGGCATCGCCTTCCACAATTTTTTTCATCGAGTACCCGGCATCGTCCAGGAAAACGAGTTCGGATTCGATCCCGCACGTTTTGGCTTGTTCGTCGAACAGGTGTTGAGCCCGGCCACCACCGTTCAAGCCCTGTTTTCGTTTCTCGGCCACTACGGCGTGGGCATCTTCATCACACTGTCTTGCTACGGGCTGGCCTGCACATCGACCCGCGGCCGACCGCAAACCGGCATCGCGTTCCTGAAGTCAAGGTACCTGAAGTTGATGCCGACGATCGGCCTGTGCATCGCGATCTGGCTGCTGCTGCAAGTGCGGACCCATGGGCTGTCGGACGGGGCGTATTGGTCCGCGGTGCTGTTCGAAGTCTTGCTGCTGGGCACCGGCGTGCAGACCCTTGTCCCAGGGCTTGAGCTGCCCGCGGTAGGCCCGTGGTGGTTCATCCCGTTCATCCTTCAGTTCTATCTGCTCTGGTCGCTGGCCGGGGCGCGGCTGATGCGCACGACCACGCCGGTGCTGCTGGCCTGGGCCGCAGCGGCCCTTGCCCTGGTGCCGTGGCTCGGCGAGCCGCTGCTTCGCAACTACCAGATCAATCTGTTGGAAACGCCTCTGGGGCACGTGCCAGACATCGTGCTGGGAATCCTGCTGACCCGGTTCAAGCCGGCAACGTTTGGCCCCTGGCTGCTGCCGATGGGCTTGTTGCTGCTGTTGAGCAACCTGTTCGAGATGCTGTGGCCCCTCGGGACGGTGGCTGCGACGTTGGCAGTGCTGATTGGCTTTGACAGATTCCGGGGGCCGTCCTCCAGGGGCCGTTTGCTGGCCTGGATCGGCTCCCTGTCCTTGCCGATCTTCATGTTGAACGGCTTCGTTCGCCGCCCGTTCCTGACACTGGCCAGCGCTTCCGATCTGCCGGGCGCCGACATCGTGTATGCGCTGGCCTCGGTGCTGTGCAGCATCGTTCTGGCGGCCTTGCTGGCCTATCTTGTGAACGCCTTCGGCCCGACGAGGCCGGGCGCCTTGGCGTGAGCGCCGGCCTCGCCAACGCCGGCGTGATGGACCCGGCGGTGGAGGCCGGGTTTCGCGCGCTCGGTGCCGAGTTGCGCAGCCAGTTGCCGCCAGAGGCGCTGCGAGCTGCCGATGCGCTGCGGGCCGCCTTGCCCGACTGGCGCATCGCGGCCAAGTTCGTCAACCTGGGCCAGCCGTTCCATGCCGCCGCGGCCCTCGCAGCAACGCGGTTGCCCGGGAGTGTGCTGGTCAATGTGAACCGGCTGGTGGTGGTCGAGCTGGCGCTGAAGTTGGGCCTGGCGTTGCGCGACCGCCGCATTGCCCCTGACGTGCTTTCCCTGGTGCCGGCCGCCTCCGCGCGGCTTCTCGGCCACTTGCGCGACACCGTGGATTCGCGCTACATCTACCCCGACGACTACTTCGTGAAGGACCTTCGCTTCGCCGCGGGCATGACGCTCCCGTGCGGGGCCGAGGTCCTCGACCTGCGAAGCCGAATGGGTGCTCGCGTGTCGCTCGATCTGTTGCGTCGGCAGCCGACGCTGGCGCACTTTGTGGCCCTGCTGCGTTCGGGCAGCATCGAACCCTGGTTCCGCATCCATACCGAGAGCCGCTATCTGCGGCATTTTCACGAGTCGGGTTGGGACGCCTTCTACCTTCGCGTGGCCTCGATGCTCGAGGCGCACCCCGAGGCGCGGGGCGTGATCGGAACGAGCTGGTTCTTCGACCCTCAACTCGAAGCCATCAGCCCGCGCCTGGCGTACTTGAGAAATCCGCTCGCCCGGGGCGCGTTTCTGGTCCGCGGCAAGACCGGCGAGTTCGACATCGCGTCGGCGACCGGCAATTCTGAAGCCCGCAAGGCCCTCTACGAAGCGGGGCGCTACACGCCCGTGCCGTATACGCTGGTGTGGCCGCGGCAGGCGCTGCTGCGGTGGGCTGCTGCGCAAAGGGCTCCAGCCGGCCGGGCTTGAGGCGCGACCGACCGGGCGGTGTCGGTGGCTGGCGGCGAAGGCGCCTGGACGTGTGCCGATCGACCCGACTGGCCACCTGAGCTCGGGCGCGTTGTGGCCGGCCTGACCCGGCCCAGGCACCGACCCGCTCTACCACCGCGTCGCCGCCGATCGGAAGGGCGCCGCTCACACCTCGATGCACTTCGGCAGGCTTCGTTACCGGCCCGGTGTGAACCGCTGCGGCGGGCTGCCGATAGTTCAAACAGCCGGGCAAGTGGCTGTTCTTGGCGGTCTTGCACGGCAGGGCAGCGCTGCGGTCGTCTTGATTGCAGACCGCCGGGGGGCGGGTTCGCCCCGGCGGCGCGGTCACTTGCGGCCAGTCACGCAATCAAGGTGACGGGTTGCGCAGCCTCATCACCATTCAATGATCGGCCACCATGACCCATTCACGCCGCGAATCGCGCCCAAGCCTCAGTCTGTTCGCCCTGGTGGCCGGAGCCGCAATGGCCGGCTGTGGCGGTGGCGAAAGCGCTGGCCCTGCCGCGCTGGATCAGGGGGCGGTGTCGGAGCGGGCGCAAGTCGGCTTGCCCCCTGCAGCCCCCGCCCCGGCTGCCAGTGGTGTCGCGGCTTCGCCTGCCCCGGATTCGCCGATTGCCAGTGTCGCGGGTACCGACACTGAAGCCCCAGCGGGCTTCGATGGTGACGCAACGCTCGACGCGTTGGTCTTGGCTCTGGCGCCAGCGCCCGGCCCGGTCGATACGCAGCCTGCACCCGCACCGGCACCGGCACCGGCACCGGCACCAGCACCAGCACCAGCACCAGCACCAGCACCAGCACCAGCACCAGCACCAGCACCAGCACCAGCACCAGCACCAGCACCAGCACCAGCACCAGCACCAGCACCGG